>JAYRIK010000102.1:0-9963 GCA_041906865.1 Candidatus Auribacterota bacterium | reverse complement strand
TTCATAAATGGATCGTATCTCTTATAGCGGACTGTCCAATATCTTTTCGATACTGCATTTTTTCAAAATGAATTTTTTGAATGGATTGATAAACAGATTCTCTTGCTCTTTCCATCGATGAATTCCAACCTGTGACTCCTAGAACACGGCCCCCATTGGTTAGAACTGAAGTTCCTTCCTTCTTTGTTCCTGCATGAAAAACAAAAGTATTTTTATTCTGAGCTTCATTTAGTCCATGAATGGCCAAGCCATTTTGATGGCTTTGGGGATATCCCCCAGATGCTATTACGACACATAATGTAGAATCTTGACTGATTTCAATGGATTCTTGTGAAAGTGTTTGATTGCAGCAAGCCATCATCAAATGCACAAGATCGCTTTTGATGCGAGGCAACACAACTTGTGTTTCTGGATCGCCGAATCGAACATTAAATTCAAGTACTTTAGGCCCTTTAGTTGTTATCATGAGTCCTGCATAAAGAACGCCACAATAATTTATTTTTTCTTTTTCAAGTCCTCGACAGACCTGTTTAAAAACTTTTTCTACGATTTCATTAATTAATTTTTGTGAAGCCCATGGAACAGGACTATAGGCTCCCATTCCACCTGTGTTAGGTCCTTCATCATGATCAAAGATTCTTTTATGATCTCTGGCTTCTGGTAAAAGCAAAAAACTTTTTCCGTCTAAAAGAGCTAAAATAGAAAGCTCTTCACCCTGAAGACATTCTTCAATAACAACTCTTTCTCCAGATTTTCCAAATATTTTTTTCTCCATTACTTCATCTAAAAATTGAAGAGCTTCCTGAGAAGTTTTAGCCACCAATACTCCCTTCCCTGCTGCAAGACCATCAGCTTTTATCACCAAAGGGTAAGAAGTTTTTTCAATATATGCTTTTGCTTCTTTAAAATGGGTAAAAACTTGGAAATCAGCTGTGGGTATATGATGCTTTTGCATGAAAACTTTTGAAAAGGTTTTGCTTTGTTCTAATTGTGCAGCTTTCTGATTAGGTCCAAAAACTTTAAGGCCTTCTTTTTGAAAAGCGTCAGAAAGACCTAAGGTGAGCGGAAGTTCTGGGCCTACAACGGTTAAATCAACTTTTTTTGATTTAGCAAATTTTAATAATTCTTGGATATTATCTACCGAAATATCAATCGTCTCAGCGAGGTTGGATATACCAGGATTACCATGAGCACAATAAATTTTTTTAACGAGAGGACTTTGAGCAATTTTCCATACTAAGGCATGCTCACGACCTCCACTGCCGATTACTAATATATTCACGAGTTTTGCTATCCCATTAAACTGAAAAAAATGTGTGAGTCTGTATTTCGTAATTAGTAAAAAGAAAATAGGTGAAATTTTATAGCGAAATACGGAATACGTTTTTTAATGTCTAAAATGTCTAATTCCTGTCAAAACCATTGCAATGCCTTTTTCATTACAGGCTTGTATGACTTCTTGATCACGAATGGATCCCCCAGGCTGTATGACTGCACGAATGCCTGCTTCAGAAGCAATATCAATTCCATCTCGAAAAGGAAAGAAAGCATCGGATGCCATTACAGAACCTTGTAAATCTTTCTTAGCCTTCATAATGGCAATTTGTACAGAATCAACTCGAGACATTTGACCTGCGCCTATTCCAATGGTTTCTTTGCCTTTGGCAAAAACGATGGCATTACTTTTGACATGCTTGGTAACAGCCCAAGCAAAAATCATTGATTCTATTTCCTCAACAGAAGGTTGACGCTGGGTTACCACTTTTAATTCTTCTTTTTTGAGGGGAAATCGATCAGCTTCTTGAACTAAAAGTCCTCCAACAATTCTCTTGTAATCGTAGGTAGCAACCTTTTCATTAAAGGACTGGCCTGCTGCATCCAATGCTAAAATGATTAAATTCTTTTTCTTTTTAAATTCATTGAGAGCATCCTCTGTAAAACTGGGGGCCAAAATAGCTTCTACAAACCCTTGTGTAATGGTCCTGGCTAAGTCGATATCGACCGGTCGATTGAAACCTAAAATACCTCCAAAAGCGGAAGTTGGATCTGTTTCTAGAGCTTTGCGATATGCTTCCAAAATATTTTCGCCTAATGCAACTCCACAGGGATTGTTGTGTTTAATAATGACAGTGGCTGGAGTGGAAAATTCTTGCAATAAACGATATGCAGCATCTAAATCAAGAAGATTGTTAAATGAAAGAGCTTTGCCTGCCAGCTGTTTTGCAGAAGCAAGACCCGGAAGTGTTGTCTGATAATCCTGATAAAAGGCTGCTTTTTGATGTGGATTTTCTCCATATCTTAAATCATCTACTTTTTTTAATGCGAGAGAAAGTTCATCAGGGAAAGCCACTCCTCCCTTAGGTTTTGTAAGTCCTTCCAAATAATTTGCAATTGCTAAATCATACCGCGCTGTATGGGCAAAAGCTTCTTGAGCCAATCGAAATCTAAAGCCTTCACTAAGCGAACATTGATTTTGTTTTAGTTCGTCAATTAAAATGGGATAACGACTTGGATTTACAACGACAGTTACAAAGCGATAGTTTTTTGCTCCCGAGCGAAGCATTGCCGGCCCACCAATATCAATATTCTCAATGGCTTCAGCTAAACTCGCTCCTTCTTTTGAGATCGTTTCTTCAAAGGGGTAAAGATTTACAACGATTAAATCAATGGGGACAATTCCCTGCTCACTCATTTGCTTCTTATGGATAGAACTATCTCTCACCCCCAGAAGTCCTCCATGCACTTTAGGATGAAGTGTTTTGACTCTGCCGTCTAATATTTCTGGAAACCCTGTTAAATCAGAAATAAGTTTAACTTGAATGCCCGCTTCTTTTAAAATCTTTGCGGTTCCTCCTGTGGAAATAATTTGAACGCCTAGCTTGTCAAGCTCGGTAGCAAACTCCACAATCCCTTTTTTGTCTGAAACACTGATGATGGCTCTATCAATCTTGCTCATAATTTAATTTTTCCCTTTGCTTCTTAAATAAATTAACGAAATTCAACAGATTTTTTCCCTTTAGCAATTTGCCCAATTTCTTGTGCATCAAATCCTGATTTTTTAAACAGTCGTTTTGCTTTTTCCACTTTTTTAGGTGATACCACAACTACAAGTCCTATTCCCATATTAAAAACACGATAAGCCTCTTCATCAGGCAAATCTCCATGTTTTTGCATTAATTCAAAAAGAGGAGGAATTTTCCAAGATTTTTTATCAATAACAGCCTTACAATCGTCGGGTAAAACTCTGGGGATATTTCCTGAAAATCCACCTCCTGTAATATGAGCAATCGAGCGAATAGAAACTTCTTTATAAACATTTAAAATGGCATTGCTATAGCAAGTATGAGGCTTTAAAAGTGCTTCACCTAAAGTCTCTCCTAATTCTGGAACAGATCGATTCACTTCCCATTTTAATTTCTCAAAGAAAATTTTACGGGCCAGAGAATATCCATTGGTGTGAAGTCCATTGGATGGGAGTCCAAGTAAAATATCTCCTGCTTTTACTTTTGAACCATCAATGATTTCAGATTTTTCAACCACGCCTACGATGGTTCCAACTAAATCATAATCACCTTCTTTATACATTCCTGGCATTTCAGCTGTTTCTCCGCCAATAAGCGCACAACCTGCGATTTTACAACCTGTTACCAAGCCTTCGATAATTTGTTGCCCAATTTCTGGTTTTAAAATGCCAGAGCCAATATAATCTAAAAAGAAAAGTGGTTTTGCTCCTTGAACAACAATATCGTTGGCGCAATGATGGACAATATCCATCCCGACAGTATTGTGTTTGTTCATCATTGCAGCAATTTTGAGTTTTGTGCCAACACCATCCACACTAGAAACAAGAACAGGATTTTTATATTTCTTCTTGTCGAGACGAAAAAGTCCGCCAAAACCTCCAATTTTTGAAAGAACTTCAGGTCCATAAGTCTGATGAATAGGTTTTGCAATATCTTTTTTAAAGCGATCTAATTTTTTGATATCAACACCTGCTTGCTGATACGTTAAAACTCCTTCGTTCGACATGAAATCCTCCTTAAAATATGAAAAATCTTCGCTTTAAGCGGATGCGCCTTTGACGCAAAAATATATTTAATTTATAGTCTTACAGCACTACTTTCTTTCTCTTTTTTTCCATAACAAGCTTATTGGTTCCCTCTTCAACGGGTACAGGATATTTTTTTGTATAGCAAGCTGTACAAAATCCAATTTTTAAATGTTCCATTGCTCTTAGCATGCCGGCTTCGCTTAAATAGCCTAAACTATCTGCTTCAAGATAACTTTGAATTTTTCCCATGGTGTTATTTGCTGCAATCAACTCCTGGGAAGAAGGAAAATCAATTCCATAATAACAAGGGCTGACATGAGGTGGGCAACTAATGCGAACATGAACCTCTTTAGCGCCTGCCTGTCTCAAAATACGAACACGAGATTTGCTTGTGGTTCCGCGAACAATAGAATCATCGACCACAATGACGCGTTTCCCCTCAATCACTTCTCGGATGGGATTCAATTTAATCGTTACACCCACATCGCGAATAAATTGGCTGGGTTGCAAAAAGGTTCTTCCTACATAATGATTTCGAATGAATCCCATCTCAAATGGAATGCCTGATTCTTGAGAAAATCCTAAAGCTGCAGAATTTCCAGAATCTGGGACAGGAATTACTACATCTGCTTTTACAGGATGTTCTCGCGCGAGTTCGATCCCTAAATTTTTTCGAAGGGAGTGAACACTATGCCCCGAAATAGAACTGTCGGGTCTGGCAAAATAAATATTTTCGAAAATACAAAATGCTGAAGGAGTTTGAGGGTCAAAAGGTTTGATAGAGCGGACAAGATTTTTACCAATGAAAACAATTTCTCCGGGTTCAATATCACGCACGAAACGAGCTCCAATTAAATCTAAAGCACAAGTTTCAGATGCAAGCACATAAGAACCATCTCTTTCCCCTAAACAAAGGGGACGAAATCCATTTGGATCGCGAACGCCAATTAATTCATCTTCCCATAAAATAACAAGTGAGTACGCGCCACGCACTTGTTTTAAGGTGTCAACCAACGCTTCTTCTCTTGATTCTGCTGCAGAATGAGCAATTAAATGAAGAAATATTTCGCTGTCGACAGTGGTTTGAAAAATAGAACCTTTGCGCTCTAACTTTTCTCTAAGTTCTCTTGAATTGACCAAATTTCCATTATGTCCAATAGCCAAATCCCCTTTTGCGCATCCCACCAAAAGAGGTTGGGCATTTTCAATCATGCTTGAGCCGGTGGTAGAGTAACGTACATGTCCAATCGCAATAGGGCCTGTCAAATCTTTCAAAACTTTTTCATTGAATACTTCTGAAACCAAGCCCATGCCTTTATGGACTTTGAGAGTTTTCCCATCGCTGGTTACAATGCCTGCGGATTCTTGTCCGCGATGTTGAAGGGCGTACAAACCCAAATAGGTTAGATGAGATGCGTTTTCAAGGCCTGCAATTCCGAATACGCCGCAGGCTTCTTTAGGACGTCCATCCCCTATGCTTTCTTCATCCATGAACTGATCGAATTTCTCCACGCCTTTTCCATCTCCTCTAGAGCATTTTCAACAACAGTTTCGTTTCCAATTTTTACTTTGAACTTATCTTTTGTGACTTTTCCAATTTTTAAAATTTCAACGTTTTGAGTCTTGCAAAGCTTTACGAGCTCTTCTTCATGAGCAGGATTAACCGATACAATGACGCGGGACGGTGCTTCACCGAAAAGAATTTCATCTTTCCTTAAATTTTTATTTTCAGCAAGAGAGCATTCAGCCCCTAATCCGCCCCTAAAACAACTTTCCGCCAGAGCAACTGCTAAGCCCCCTTCAGAAAGATCGTGTGCGCTTTTTAGTAAACTTTTTTCAATGGCTTCTAAAATAAGTTTATGAAGTGATAACTCTTTCTCAAAATCAAATTTTGGAAGTTGGCCCTTTTGAATTTTACGTATTCTCCAGAGATATTCACTTCCTCCTAATCCTTGCCCTAATCCTCCAATGAGATAAATTGCATCCCCTTCTTTCTTAAAATCAATGGTAGTGATATGAGATTCTTGAGCAATAACTCCAACGATACCAATCGCTGGGGTTGGATAAATAGGGCCCAAATGGCTTTCATTGTAAAGACTTACGTTTCCACCTGTGACGGGAATGCCAAATTTTAAACAGGCATCACGAATAGCTTCAATAGATTTTTGAAGTTGCCAAAAATTTTCAGGCTTTAATGGATTTGCAAAATTAAGACAATCTGTCAGGCCAATCGGTCTAGCACCTGAAACAGCCAGATTTCTTACGGCTTCTGCAACGGCCATGGCTGTTCCTTGATAAGGATCTAAATAGCAATATCGGCCATTGCAATCAGATGTCATGGCGATCCATTTACCAGCTTCTTTTAATCGAAGAACAGCAGCATCAGAGCCTGGGAGAACAACAGTGTTGTCCATCACCATATGATCGTATTGCCGATAAATCCATTCTTTGCTGGCAATGCTAGGTTCAGCCAGAAGTTGTAAAAATTCTTTCGAATAATTTTCTAAATCAGAAGGTAAATTGGGAGTTTGATTAACAAGATCTAAATAGGCCGGTCTTTTAGCTTCTCTTCGATAAAGAGGTGCTTCATCGGTTAAGGCTTTGGATGGAACATCTGCAACAACTTTTCCATTTTCTTTTACAACCATTCGGTTGCCTGCAGTTACATGTCCAATCAAGGCTGCATGAAGCCCCCACTTTTCAAAAGTTTTGAGCACTTCATCTTCTTTGCCTTTTTGAATAATAAAAAGCATACGTTCTTGAGATTCTGAGAGCATGATTTCATAAGGATTCATGCCTGTCTCTCTCATAGGCACCAAAGATACATCAATTTCGATTCCAGAATTTCCACGAGAGGCGGTTTCACAAGTCGAACAAGTAAGCCCTGCAGCACCCATGTCTTGTACACCCACAACAACGCCTGGCTTCTTAAAAAGTTCAAGACAGGCTTCCACTAAAAGTTTTTCCATAAATGGATCTGCCGTTTGAACGCTGGGACGATCTTCATGAGATTTTTCATTAAGTTCATCAGAAGCAAATGTAGCTCCATGAATTCCGTCTCGGCCTGTGGCAGCCCCTACATAAAAAACGGGATTACCTAAGCCGGTTGCTTTTCCTTTAACTAAATCAGTTTGCTTTGCAACGCCTAAACAAAAAACATTGACAAGAGGATTAGTGGAATAAGTTTCTTCAAAATAAATTTCTCCTCCTACCGTGGGAATGCCAATGCAATTACCATAATGAGCAATGCCTGAGACAACACCATTGAGCAAGGTTCGAGTTTTAGCATCTTCCAAGCGACCAAATCGTAAAGAATCCATCAAAGCAATGGGGCGAGCGCCCATGGTAAAAATATCGCGGATAATTCCCCCTACTCCTGTAGCGGCTCCTTGAAAAGGTTCAATAGCCGAAGGATGATTATGGCTTTCCATTTTAAAAACCAAACACCATCCATCACCAATATCAATGGCTCCTGCGTTTTCCTCTCCAGCTTTAATTAAAATTCCTGAACCGGTGGTGGGAAGTTTCTTGAGTTCGAGCTTTGAATTTTTATATCCGCAATGTTCGCTCCACATCACAGAAAAAAGGCCAAGCTCTAGAAAGTTAGGTTCACGCCCTAAAAAGTTTTTAATTTTTTCATACTCTTCTTGAGTTAAACCATGTTTAGAAATTACTTCTTCGGTAATAGCGATCATGCGCTTAACACCTTCAATGATGATTTTAGAATAGATTCAAAAATAAATTTTCCGTCTTCAGAGCCTAAAGCTTTTTCACTAGCTCTTTCAGGATGAGGCATCATACCTAAAACATTGCCTTGTGTATTGATGATTCCAGCAATATTTTCCAAAGAACCATTGGGATTAGACTCTTTTGAAATATTTCCTTTGGCATCAGAATAACGAAACACAATTTGATTGTGATCATTCAAGCTTTTTAAAGTCTCTGGATCGGTGAAATAATTCCCCTCTCCATGTGCGATTGGGATGCTTAAAACTTGACCCTTACTGCAGGAATTTGTGAAAGAAGTTTGATTGTTTTCACATCTAAGATGAACATATTGGCAAACAAATTTTAAGGAAGCGTTTCGAAGCATAGCGCCCGGCAAAAGACCGCTTTCTAATAAGATTTGAAATCCATTGCAAATGCCAATGACAAGACCGCCCTTTTTTGCAAACTCAACGACAGAGTTCATCACAGGAGAAAAACGAGCGATGGCCCCGGTTCTTAAATAGTCACCGTAAGAAAATCCACCAGGAATAATGACGCAGTCAAAACCCTTTAGATTGGAATCACGATGCCAGATATATTCCACTTCTTGCTTTAAAACATTTTTTACAACATGAAAGCAATCGGCATCACAGTTAGAACCTGGGAAAACGACTACTGCAAATTTCATACTTTGACCACCTTTTCAGCGGTTTCAAGTTCATAATGATATTGTTCAATGATAGGATTTACCAATAGCTTCTCACAGATTTCACGAACTTCCTTTTGAGCCTCAGCATTTGTGGAAGACTGAAGCATAACCTCAATATATTTCCCAATACGTACATCTTGAATATCATGATATTGCATGGTTTTTAAAGCATTGATGACGGCTAAACCTTGAGGATCGGCGACCCCTTTTTTAAGCATCACAGTGATTTTTGCTTTGAACATGGCGTCTCTCTCTTCCCTTTTTGAAAAATATGAATCAATAGCTTATTCGAAAAATCCAATAGCCTTCAAATGGTATCATTAGAGAAGAGGAAATTCAATTTTTTAAGAGATGTTTCTTTTTTATTGATAGGCAGGACTGAAAAGATGTATTTAGGCATGTCTCCAAGAAATAATTCTATGACCTTTATACTGAAAAGACTCATCCCCTGCATAGAACAAGCCGGCATTTCTTAAATGAATTTCTTCGCTAGCAGATCTGAATTTATCAATTTGCCCCAAGTATTGACTATCAAATGTTTCTGAAGCCTTGACTTCGTAAGCATCTATGTTTAAGCCATTTTCAATTAGGATGTCGACTTCCAACTTATTGGACTCCCTCCAATAATAGAGCTTGTCAAACGACGGATGATGGATAGTACTTTTAAACAAGCTTGCAACAATGTAATTTTCAAATATTGCTCCCTTAAGTGGATGTGTAGCAATCTCCTGAGCTGACCGTATGCCTAAGAGATAGCAAAGTATGCCTGTATCAGTGAAATAGAGTTTGGGTCTTTTGATGATTCGCTTATTAAAATTCTTGAAATAAGGTTTCAGTATAATAATCTGAAACGAAGTCTCTAAAATAGAAAGCCAGCGTTTTACAGTTGCATGAGAAATATTACAATCACTGGCCAGCGCTGCTTGATCCAAGATTTGTCCAGAGCGACCTGCACACAGAGAAAACAAACGCCGATAGTTTTCCAAATCTCCTATATTGGTCACAGATCTCACATCCCGTTCCAAATAAGTTTGAATATAATTCCCAATCCATTCTCTAGGTTCCAAATGTTGATCGTAGATTCGAGGATAAAGCCCTGAAAAAAGGATCTCATAAAGGTTGTACTTCTTGGATTGCTTTAGCGATTTTAAATCGTTCGAATCAAAAAAGTGGTATTCAGGCTCATCTTGCAGCTCACTTAATGTAAACGGCATCAAATGGTGAATACTGACTCTCCCGGCAAGAGATTGCCCAATAGCCTCTAGCAACAAAAAATTCTGAGATCCAGTAAGAATAAACTGGCCAGGATTTTGTTCCTGATCGACAATTCCCTGAATATAGGAAAAAAGAGCTGGCGCTCTTTGGGCTTCATCAATAACAACACCCCTGGAATATCTGTTTAGAAAACCTTTAGGGTCACTGAGGGCAAATTCCCTATCTGCAGGATTCTCCAGTAAAACATATTCATGATTGGGAAATAAGGATTTCACCAGCG
>JAYRIK010000101.1:0-4222 GCA_041906865.1 Candidatus Auribacterota bacterium | reverse complement strand
GAAAAGACCACTCAGGGCAGTCCATTTGATGTGTTGGATCAATTAAAACCTAAAAAACGGTAAAGCGTCTTGTGTTGTGCATTTTTTGCGCACGACGTATCCCGTACTACGATCGATGTTTTTAATGGTAATTTTAAAAGCGTATGCTACAATCGCGCCCAAGTATTTTTAAATGATGATACGTATTTAAAGGAGGTTTTTATGGCATTACCCCCAAATAGACATAGCCGATCAAGGCGTGACAAGTCTCGGGCGCATTATAAATATACACCGCTTCAAACGGTGCCATGTCCGAACTGTCAACAGCCAAAGCTTTCGCATCGCGTTTGCCCTAATTGTGGATATTACAAAGGCCAAGAAGTCATTCGCGCTAAGGTGTAATGAAATAATCCATAGTCAACAGTCGATTGTCTATAGGTCTAAGATCGTTTGATTATTTTTAGGCGCTTCATACTAGATGTGAACTTTTTTATTGCTTTAAAATTTTAAGTGGAGCATTAAAGATGAGCATTGCCATTGATGCCATGGGTGGAGATTATGCCCCTAAAGAAGTTGTTGAAGGGTGCATTCTTGCTGTCAAAGAGGGCATTGTTGAAGAAGGTCTAATTTTAGTTGGCGATGCCAAGAGGATTCATGAAATTATCAGTCCTCAAATGGCGAAAGACCTCAATATTGATATTCATCATGCCTCTGAAGTCATTCATATGCATGAAAGCCCTGTCTCTGGTCTTCGTAAGAAAAAAGATGCTTCTATTGCCCGTGCGGTTGAATTGGTTAAAAAAGGGCAAGCAGATGCTGTGGTTTCTGCAGGCAATACGGGAGCTTGTGTTGCTGCCACAAAACTAAAACTGAGATTTCTAAAAGGGATTGATCGACCTGCCATTGCAACCCTGATGCCCAATCTTTATGGTGGAACCAATATTTTGATTGATGCAGGAGCAACGGTAGATTGCGAACCCAATCATTTAATTGAGTTTGCTGTGATGGGGATGTGTTATGCAAAATATATGCTTAAAAAAGAAAACCCACGCATTGGGCTTTTAAATGTAGGAGAAGAGGAAGCGAAGGGAAATCATCTCAGTAAAGAAACCTTTAAAATTTTAAGAAAAACATCTTTAAATTTCGTTGGTAATGTTGAAGGAAGAGATCTTTTTAGAAATATTGCAGATGTCATTGTGACCGATGGTTTCATTGGAAACGTTGCTTTAAAATCCATAGAAGGTAGCGCAAGAATTTTTCAACATCTTTTGAAACAAAGCATTGCACAATCCTGGCTATCAAAACTGGGAGCGCTCTTTATGAAAAATGCTTTTGTAAATTTAAAACGGCGTTTTGATTATGCCGAATATGGAGGAGCTCCTCTTCTAGGTATTGATGGAGTTTGTATTATTTCTCATGGTCGTTCAAATGCCAAAGCCGTGAAAAATGCAATTCGTGTGGCCCAAGAAGCAATTTCAAACAAAATCAATAGCCACATTGAAGATGAGATGGATCGCATGATAAAATCACTCGCCTTTGAATCTCAAGTCCCTTTGCACAACTAACCCATGAAAGATACATCCAACATGACGTGTATTGTAGGTACAGGCGTTTATCTTCCTTCCAAAACGCTCACCAATGCTGATCTTGAAAAAATAGTAGAAACATCAGATCAATGGATTGTGGAACGTACAGGAATTCGGGAAAGAAAAATTGCTGATGCTGATGTGAGTACTTCCGATATGGCTGCAGAGGCAGCTCGCTCAGCCTTAAAAGAAGCAAATATTCAAGCTTCTGAAATAGATCTTCTGATTGTGACGACGATGACACCCGATATGCTTTGTCCTTCTACGGCTTGTTTGGTTCAGCAAAAAATTGGAGCTACACGTGCAGCTTGTTTTGATTTAAGTGCAGCTTGTTCTGGATTTGTTTTTGGTTTGGAAACAGCCAAGCATTTTCTTGAAAGTGGACAGTACAAAACAGCTGTTGTGATTGGTGCAGAGAAAATCTCAAGTTTGGTGGATTGGACAGATCGATCTACAGCGATTCTTTTTGGCGATGGCGCCGGAGCTGCTGTCTTGAAAAGTGGATCTGTAGGACATCAAATTATAGGTGGTTTTTTGGGCTCAGATGGATCAGGGGCGGATGCTTTAAAAGTGCCCGCAGGAGGATCTTTTATGCCTGCCAGTCGTCAAACCGTAGATGAGAAATTACATTCCATTAAAATGGAAGGTCGTGAAGTATATAAAAGAGCCATTGATATGATGTCCAATGTCACACTTCAAACGCTTTCACGGTACGGTTTAAAAATGGAAGATATCAATCTTTTTATCCCACATCAGGCTAATAAAAGAATTATTGATTCTGTTGCAAAAAAACTTTCTTTTCCTGAAGAAAAGATTTTTATCAATGTAGATCGTTATGGAAATACTTCTGCTGCATCGGTGATCATTGCCTTAGATGAAGCAAAGAAAAAAGGAAAGATGAAGACGGGGGATTATATTCTTCTGGTTGCTTTTGGGGCTGGGTTCACTTGGGGAGGATGTTTAATCAAATGGTAAAAACAGCTTTTCTCTTTCCAGGTCAAGGTGCTCAATATATAGGAATGGGGCGTGAATTTTTTGAAAAATACGATTCATTTCGAAAAACTTTTTTAAAGGCCAATGAAATTTTAGGTTTTGATCTTGCCAAAGTATGTTTTGAAGGTCCTGAAACTTCTTTAACTGAAACACGTATTTGCCAACCCGCTATTTTTACAATGAGTTTTGCATGCTTTGAAGTTTTAAAGAATGAATGTCCTCAAATTCATTTTGATGGTGTGGCAGGTTTGAGTTTGGGAGAATTTACAGCTTTAACGGTTGCAGGAGGTATGAGTTTTGAAACAGGGTTAAAGGTTATTCAGGCCAGAGGCCAGTACATGCAACAAGCTTGTGCTGAAAAAAAAGGGACTATGGCTTCGATTCTTGGTATGGAAGAAGCCAAAATTAGAGAAATTTGTCAAAAAGTTGCTCAAGAAGCTATTGTTACTGTTGCTAATGTAAATTCACCAGGACAAGTTGTAATCAGTGGCACTCCAGAAGGAATTCAAAAAGCGATAGAAGAATTAAAAAAGTCAGGAGCAAAACGTGCGATTGAACTTCAAGTGAGTGGGGCCTTTCATTCTCCGCTCATGGCATCTGCGCGTGATCGTTTAGAACAGTTCTTGAAAAATATTGAAATTCAAACTCCCAAAACTATTTTTGTTTCGAATGTATTGGGGAAGAGCGTGAGTAATCCTTCTGAAATTAAGAATCTTTTGATTCGACAAGTTACAGATTCTGTTTTATGGGAGCAAGGAATAAAAGATTTAATCCAAAAAGGTTTTGATACCTTTATAGAAGTAGGTTGTGGTAAAGTTCTTTCTGGTTTGCAAAGAAAAATTGCTTCAGAAACAAAAATGTTTCATGTGGAAGATGTAGAAAGCTTAGAAGAATTGAAAAAAACGTTGTGTGTTGTACGATCTGCGTAGTTGATGTACGACGCAGTAAACATAACGAGTAAAAAGGGGAGGTATGCATGCTTTTATCAGGTAAAAATGCATTAGTTACAGGAGCCGCTCAAGGAATAGGCAAAGCCATTTCTTTGACCTTTGCAAAAGAGGGCGCGAATGTTGCTGTTTGTGATACGAATGAAGAAGTAGGACTACAAACGGTTCAAGAAATACGCGCTTTAGGAAGAAAAAGCGAATTTTATAAGACAGATGTTTCCAACTCTGAAAGTGTCAAGGAAGTCACGGACAAAATTCTTGACAATTTTTCGACCATTGATATACTCGTGAACAATGCTGGCATCACGAGAGATACGCTCCTAATCCGGATGGATGAAAAGGATTGGGATTTGGTTTTGAATGTTAATCTAAAGGGGACATTCAACTTCACGAAAGCAGTTGCTCGGCCCATGATGAAGAATCGTTCAGGTCGAATTGTTAATATTGCTTCAGTGATTGGTCTCATTGGAAATGTTGGTCAAGCCAACTATGCTGCATCAAAAGCAGGTGTCATTGCGTTAACAAAATCTGTTGCCAAAGAACTCGCTTCAAGGGGGATCACCGTAAATGCAGTTGCCCCTGGTTTTATTCAAACAGCAATGACAGATAAATTACCTGAGGAAATTAAGCAAACGATGTTGAAGCAAATTCCCATGGGTAGTTTTGGTTTAGCTCAAGATGTTGCAAATGTTGTTTTGTTTCTCTCAAGTGATTTAT
>JAYRIK010000100.1:0-6142 GCA_041906865.1 Candidatus Auribacterota bacterium | reverse complement strand
TGCAAAGCTTTATTTCGATAATGATAAACATGTCGAGAGGGGAAAACTTCTTTAACAGGGATATTTTGAGAACCCAATTCCTGACTTAAAGCATGTTTGACGATTTTTCGTTTAATCAATAACTGCTGAGTATAATCGATATGCTGCCATTGGCATCCCCCACAAGCATCAAAATAAGAACATGGAGCTTTTACTCTTGCCTTTGCAATAGTCAAAACCCGAAGAAGCTTTGCTCTGGCAAAATTCTTTTTTACTTCTGTAATCTGCACCTCGACATGCTCATCAGGAATCGCAAGAGGGAGATAAACTTTTACACCCAAAATTTCTCCGAAAGTCTCCCCATGATCTGCAAAACCTTCCACAGTCATTCTGTAGCGATCACCCAATCTTAAAACTGATTTCATAAAAAATCCTTCTGATCAAATGAAGCTCTACATTATCATTTCTAGGAAGGGAATCCTACTGCGACATGATTTCTAGAATAGATTGGAGCCTAATTACAAAAGAACTTCTTGAGGTTTGGGAGTTTGTGTTTGTACAGGTAAAGAGATAATGAAGGTAGTACCTTTTCCTACACGACTTTCCACGGAAATATCCCCTCCGTGATGTTTTACAATAAAATCACAGATCACAAGACCTAAACCGGTCCCCCATTGTTTAGTTGTAAAAAAAGGTTGAAAAATTTTATCTAACTCTTCTTCTGAGATTCCTTGTCCCGTATCAATAACCGCAATTTCAAGTTGGCGATTCATTCCTCTACCCTTTGTTCCTCGGAATTGAACCGTCACTTTCCCACCTTTTTTTGTGGCTTGAACAGCATTAAGTACAAGATTCAAAAGCAATTGCTTGATACGGCTTTGATCACAATGGATTAAAGGAACTTTTTTTTCATCCATATCCATGACAAATTCAACCCCTTTAGCCTTAGCTGCACTTTCAAAAATTCCCGCCTCTGCCTGAAGCAATTCCATGAGATTTGTCTCTTCAAAATCATACTTTGGGGGTTTTGCTAAATTTAAAAGCTCTTTAACCAAATCTTGCACGCGTTTTAATTCCCCTTCTGCAACTTGAAAAAAATCACCCCAAAAAGATGGATCCAAATCTTCTTTATTTTTTATGCAAAGGTCTTTTATTTTTTGAGGAATCAATTTAAAAAAAGTACTAATGGAAACAAGCGGATTATTAATTTCATGAGCAATTCCAGCAGCCAACATCCCCAAAGAACCTAGTCGATGCGCTTCTGCAGCTTTTTTAACTGTCGCAATCTTTTCTTCTGTGAGACGTTCTTTTTCCTTTGTTAGATAATAACTTTCAATGGCACGCATCAGAGAGACCTTCACATCCTCATGTTCCCAAGGCTTGGACACATACTTATAGACTTGTCCTGTATTAATAGCTTCTACAATCGCATCCGTATCTGAATAAGCAGTAATCAAAAACCGAATGGTATCTGGATAGTGTTTTACAATTTCTCTCAAGAGCGTTACCCCTCTCATCTCTGGCATACGCTGGTCTACAATCACAACAGCAACTTCACCACTACCTTCCAAAAACTTCAGGGCTTCCTTTCCACTGGAAGCTACCGAAATATCAAAATACTCTCCAAATTCCATTTTGAAAGCTTCCAGATTCTCTTTCTCATCATCTACAATCAAAATCTTAAAACTTTTATAATCGAGAATTTCCATTAATGGCAATCTCCTTAAGATAAGTCGCATTCATTAAAGTGTTCCTTTATAGATGCGGGTGACGTTCGGCGGGGAGCCCCACCGCACGCAACTTTTGCTGAGTACGGTGGGGCTGACGAACGGCAGGACCCGCCACTTTTTCAAAGGATACACATTCATAGACGAGGGCTTGAGATCTACACCAGATGGTTTGGAATGAACAGAAAAAGAGAGTTCTTTTTCTGTTTTGCAAGCTTTTTTAGTCCCTGATAGGGGGGAAGCATTTAAATCCCCACAAAGCCACATCACTGGTTTCCTCCCCGAGTATGAAACCTCGTCATGATGCCTTCTCAAACTATGAAATGAGGGCTCGAATCTGTGCGAGCGATTTTCCTTCTTTTTTGAAACGCTCTATTTTTGAAAAACTTTTTTTCACTTCATGAAGATCATAGAGCGTCATACCGCCTTCCGTGGTATCAGCTATTTTCAAAAGCCCTTCTTGGGTATAAAACTTCAGCTTTGAAATGGGGATTCCTATATTTCTTGCTATATCTGATCGCCTTAAGCGCAAGGAGTTACGTTTCATTTATCTCTCAAAATTTAGGCCTTACAACTTTCGATAGTCGAAAGTACAACAAGAAAATTTTACTATAGGGAGTGAAAGAATACAAGCCGTTTTAAACACGAATGGGGAGAATCACAAATGGAAGTCCTCGACGGTAAAAGCGTTTTTGAATAGCAAACACCGTGTAGTTATGGAGCCAACGTGTCATGAAAGATTCTTTAGGGAAAACCAATTGTCCTCCAAAAAAGACAGCATGAGGGAAACGTTCCAAAATAGAAGGAATAATTTTTTCTGTCTCACTGATAATGTCAATTCCTAAAGAGTAAAGTCCTTCCGCATAAAAACCTTGGCTGTTCATGTAAGCAACATATTGTTGAAGCCCTTGCTCTGTTTGCGTTTTTAAATTTTCTATCTCTTCAGATCCTTTAAAATTACCGGCATCAATCACTCCTACTTGAACAAAGATGAAATTTTTAAATTCTTTTCCAAAATGCCGTAAAATCCCAAACAAAGTATGTAGACCAATCCCATTGTAGCCATTGACCAACATAACTGCGGTTTTAGCATCTGAGTCTAAAAAAGGCTCTTTAAAACTGGACTCTTCAGGAGAAGATGAAACCGCGCGAACTAAATCATTGAGCCTACGAAGCAATTTAAAAGTCGATAAATAATGGCTTTTAATCAATAAAGCTAAAACAATCAAACAACCTGTGATTAAAATCGTAATCCAGCCTCCTTCGTGAAATTTCAAAATGATGACAGAAATAAGAATGAAGGTTGTTAAAACAAGACCTGCTCCATTTAAAAGAAATTTCTTAAACCAGGTTGGAACTTTTTTTCGAACCAACCACCAATGTCGGACCATCCCTAATTGGGAGAGACAAAAAGTGATGAAAACATTGATCGAATAAAGAACCACTAAAAACTTCACCGAACTTCGCGTAACAAGCATGGTCAGTAAAGCAGCTCCGCCCATGAGCAAAATTCCGTTTCGAGTCACGAGTCGATCACTGAGCAGAGAAAATCTTGCTGGGAACCAACGGTCTAAAGCCATGCTGGCCAGAACTCTGGGTCCATCTAAAAAACCTGCCTGCGCTGCAATAAAAAGCAAACAGGCTTCTGAAAGCAAAGTAATCCACGCAAATAAATGACCCGAATATCCCCAATTTTGAGTCATTGTTTCAAAAAGAACTGCATTCAATGTTTTTCCGCTTTGAGGAGTTAACCCCAAAAGAAGATAGGCCATGATCAACCCTACCACTGTCAGAGCCAAAGAAAAGGCCATGTATTTCATGGTTTTTTTTCCAGTCTCCACTTTAGGATCACGCAAAATGGGAAGACCATTGCTTACAGCTTCTATTCCTGTAAATGTTCCTGCCCCCATACTATAAGCTTTTAAAATCAGAAAAATCATTCCCCAAAATCCCATTTGAGATTGTACTTGATGAATTTCCAAGCAAGTCTCGTGAACCACTTCAGGCAAATGCTGAAATTGAGAAATAATTGCATAAAAAATACCTATCACATGCGTGATAATAAAAATAAGAAACACCGGCACCAAAGGGATTACCGATTCTTTAATGCCTCTGACATTCAACAGAATAAGAATGAAAACACCCAAAACAGCAAATCCCAGCTTGTAGGAATACCATGAGGGAGGAAGAAAACTAAAAATAGCATCTGCACCTGCAGCAATCGAAATAGTAATGGTTAAAACATAGTCGATGAGAAGCGCAGAACCTGAAACTAAACCTGCATTTCGAGATAACAATTTACTAGCTACCAAATATCCTCCACCCCCTGTTGGGAAAAGCTCAATGATTTGAGAATAGCTGGCACTGATTAAAAAAACAGTGATGGCAGATGCCAAGGCTACAAAAATACTTAAAGCAGGATGCACTTGTAAGGCTAAAAAAGCTTCTTCTGGTCCATAACAAGATGAAGAAAGACCATCGGCTCCAAGCCCCACCCAGGCAAAAAATGCGATCAAAGACAGATGGTGAAATACCCCTTTATCAAGAGGATTGCGTGCTTTTCCAATGACTAAATTCTTAACTTTATGTTTTAACGAATTTTTCTCTATCATCGTATCCTCTTGGGCAATCTTAAATTCCAATAAAAAATAAAAAAACCAAAGAGCATAGATCTTTGGTTTTGAGCTCTTTTCTATAAGCTGACGAGGTTAGCTGTCGGACTCGGGCTGTTTGGCCCTTGTTTCATCATCAACTGCACACATAAGATGATGAAACTTTCGCCCCTAGGATCTTTAAATGTTTAAGATCCAAAATCGGGTTCCCCGCTCTTTCCAAGCGCATCGCGCCTGGGAAAATTAAGCATGTGAAGTGATCATATCAAAAAAATATGAGATGTACAGAATGTTTTTAGATAAAGAATTTGAAAGTATATCCTTTATATATGCGGGTGACACTCGACGGGGAGCCCCGACGCGCGCAACTTTTAGTGAGCACGTTGGGGCGCTGACAAGTGGCAGGACCCGCTACCTTTTCAAAATACATACTTTCATGTACAAGAGGGAAAGAAAGTTTTTTAAAGCATTCTGGAATATTCTTCTAACGGAAGGCGCCAGACAGGAATGCCACAGAAACGATCTCCTTCAGGGCATATGGGCTTAGTCCCTGCACGACTTCGAAGACTACAGGGGGGTCCGAGATATTCTCCTATAGTCGGATAAATTTCTCGTACTTGGGCCACTTCATCTTTGCAACTAGCCCAAATTTCTTCTTGGGCATTGTAACAAAGACGACTGGTCCATTTATGATGAAAGCTCAAAAGATCCCCTGACTCTTCGAACCGAATAGGGAAAGCATTTGGCAAAAGATAAAGAGCAAATTCTTCTGACACTCCCGAATTGAGAAGTTGTCCAATCGTTTTCCAAGTCTTTTCCATCACAGATTGAAAATATTCGAAAGCTTGAGGTGTCTTTTCAATGACAATCGGAGCAATAAAATCTGGTTTTTCTGTTCTGAAATGCGTAGCTAAAATAGGGCGAGAACCTGGGATCATGCGATGTCGCTGATCCTGAGAGTCTGCCGTATGACTAAGTTTTTTACGAAATGTAAAATGGGGATGCACCATGGTTCTCGACAATTTACTCAAACTGGTCAGATTTAATGCTTCCCCTAGCAAAGGATTTCGAGATGGATCAATCACAGAACGAATGGCTTCTTCATCTGATAAATTTTGTTGGCTGACACCCAAGACCGTACGAACTGATTGGGCTAAAACAGCTTCCCCTCGAATTTTATAGTCAATGAGTTTGGATCGTAAACCACCTAAATCTTCATCAAAGTCTCGAATAAAATTGGCGTGACTCCCCTTTTGTCGAATATGAAAATTCGTAAAGATTTCATATTCGGGTGTTTTCTCAAGAGGAAGTGGATCTTCCATGATTTTTAAAAATTCTGAATCAAGTTTAAGAACTTCTTCCACCATTTTCCCAACAACGAAACGTGTTTCCAAGGGTGTATCATATTGTTCACAAAGACGATGATAACGAAGAAGTGTAATCGCACTGATGGTGTGATAAAGATGGGCATGCGTTGCGACCGGTAAAACATATCGTGCAACTTCTTGCTCTTTTTTCTTCAAGACAGATTGCCATCTTTTTTCTTCTAATTTTCGAGCAGGAAAAATTCTTTTAAATTCATTTGCAATCGTCCCACGTACCAACTCCATCAAATGATGATAAGCCTGCATTTGCATTTCAATGGTTTCAAGATAAAGGGCCTTAGCAGAATCTTCCATGGGAGGAATGGTGTATCGACCTGCTTTGACTTCAACATAACGCTGACTTACCTGCTCAGAATTATAAAAAGGATGGCTATGCAAAAAAGACCAGATGAATTGTCTTGAAATCTTATCCAGAACAAATTGAAAGGTCGCATGTTGT
>JAYRIK010000099.1:0-10438 GCA_041906865.1 Candidatus Auribacterota bacterium | reverse complement strand
TGTCTATCCGTAAGATTAAATACAGCCTCCGCTGCATAATAAGCCCAACTTTCCTCAAGACTTCCAGCTAAGGAACCATTAGGATCGCTGTCTCGAACCCAACCATAATGGCCATAGAGAGCTAGACGACTCCAGTTCCAAGTCACATCACCTTGAATAGCCGTTACATCCTGGCCCTTTCCAGCTAACACCTGTCCGGCTCCATCACTATCGTCAAAAATTCCTCCATAGGATTCTCCGCTTCGATTGCCAGCAAAAAGCGTAGATGCTGTTCCATCAGGTTTTGTAGGATTTCCTGAATGATCTACGCGATAAATAGAAGTTGAAAACCGAAGAGAATCAAGAAGATTAACTCCTACTTTGGCATGAACTGCCCCTAAACCACGTCCAGTCTTAAAATCTCCTGTAGTAGTCCCACTGGTCAATCCTACCAACCAGAAAAATTTTCCAGGATCACTAAAAATCTCCACTCCAATCTCATCACTGGAAGGATCCACTACATAATTTCCAATCAACGGATTACGCTGAGCACTTGCATTGTTGGTGCGGCGATATTGTTGATCGCCAAAGTCAATATCAAAAGCTCCTGCCCGAACATCGACATAGTCAAATAATTTCTCTAAAATCGGTGTTCCTGCAAGCGACTCTGGCAAACTGCGAAGAACAATATAGCCTTCATGACCATACACCTGGCTGGGATGTTGTCTGCTAGCCAGATAGAGATCAAAATAAACAGCCAATCGACTATCATAATCCGCCAGCAAACTTAAATTTCCCCAGGGAGTTTGAAATCCCGGTTCAATATTACTCTTATGCACTGGCGTAGGTGTGGGGATATCTCTCGTTGCAGCTGGGGTAATATTGACATCATGTTGACTTATGACCTGATACCGTCCTACAGTATCCAACCCCATATAAAGCTTCATCTTTTGTGCATTTGCAAGCCGAACATCCATCTCCGTCCAACGATAAAGAGGAGTTAAAGCATATTTTCTTTCAGGATCAAAAGGCGACCCTAATTGAAAAAATCGAAGCCCCTTCGATTCAGTTCCAGCAACACTTGGCGTTTCTTCTTCTGGAAGTCCTTTTTCCTCTTTGATGGATTCCAAATCTGCTTGGAGCTTGTTGGTTACCTGCTTTAATTCATTAATTTGTTGCTCTAAAGATTTAATTTTCTCATCTCTTACATCCGCAAAACTGAGTTGAGAAAATGCAAAAATAAACAGAACCAGTAATGATTTTAAGCCTTTCATAGCACCCCTCCCTTTTTAGATTCTGTTTGAGTATATGTTTTATTTAAAAAGCCAACTATGACCTAAATCATATAATTAAATTTTAAGGATAATTATTGCTGGTAAGAATAACACACAAAAGTATGACTTATCCATTTCTAAATCTTGCTGATATAATACCCCTTCAATGAAACCTAAGATATTTTTAGTGAATCCGCCTATTTATGACTTTTCAGCATATGATTTTTGGCTGAAACCTTTTGGAATGCTTCGTGTCGCGGGTTTTT
The DNA here is from genome assembly GCA_041906865.1 of Candidatus Auribacterota bacterium. GTDB lineage: Bacteria > Auribacterota > JACPWU01 > JACPWU01 > JACPWU01 > CAZXEQ01. Next base: position 8,919 of record JAYRIK010000099.1, on the reverse strand, counting down.
TAAGAAATGAAGCTCATTTTCAGCTTTTTGATTTCTTAGACCGTGAACATCCTCTTATGAATCAATCCTATCTTCGGTCTGATGAATGGGGACGAGGAGAATTCTTTTCCGAAATCATTTCTAAACCTGAGGCTTTTAAGCATGTTCCTCGAAACTATAGAAGAAATGGGATTCCCAGACTTTATTTTCAAAAATTCCTCCAAGACAATGCTCCAGCTGATTTTACTTTTGTTCAAACCGTGATGACTTATTGGTATTTAGGCGTGGAAGAAGTTGTTGAAGATATTAGAATGTTTTGGCCAAAAACAAAAATTATTTTGGGAGGAGTTTACGCAACTTTATGTACGGCTCATGCAAAAAATTTAAAGGCAGATTTCATTGTTGAAGGCTTAGACCTTGAGCCTCTTTGGAGCTTTCTAGGAATAACTCCTAACTTCACACAACCCCCTTTATGGGAAATTTATCCTAAACTTAATGTGGGCGTGCTCAAACTTGCAGAAGGCTGTCCTTTTCGATGCACTTACTGTTCCGTTCCTCAAGTTTATCCTAAATTTATTCCTAATCCTATCGATAAATCTTTAGCCGAACTAGAATTTCTTTTAAAACTTGGAGCAAGAAATATCGTTTTTTATGATGATGCTCTTTTATACCAGCAAAACAAGATTCTGATTCCTTTTTTAGAAAAAGTTATTGAGAAGAACATCCATATTTCATTTCATACGCCTAATGCTCTTAACGCTCGGTTCATTACTCCGGAAATTGCAAAGCTCATGATTCAGGCTGGTTTTAAAATGCTTTATTTAGGGTTTGAAAGTACAGCCTATGAATGGCAGAAAAAAACAGGCGGAAAAGTATACTCACATGAATTTGCTGAAGCCATTGAAAATCTTAAAAATGCAGGAGCAGATTTAAATCACATTACGGCTTATTTGATTGTGGGACATCCTCAGGGAGAAACGCAAAATGTAGAAGCTTCGATGCGTTTTGCAAATAGCTTGGGAATCCGAGTAATGCTTTCAGAATTTTCCCCCATCCCCGGAACCCCCGATGGAGAAATGTGCCGAGAGTGGATTGATTTAGACGAACCTCTAAACCACAACAAAACAAGCTTTCCAGTATTAAAGTTGGGAGCGTTTGAAGTTAATCGACTTAAAAAACTTTGTCATGAAATGAATCAATGTATTTCAAACCATCAAACGCTTGAAGTTGCAACTCAGCTCTAAAAGCTATCTACTACCAATTTAACGGAATCACTCTAAAGTCATTCACCAGAACTTTGTTGCCTTCCAATAACTTAATTCTTTTTACATCATCATCATGATTAAAGAAGCGGTGTCTTTTAAAGCGAAAATTCTTAAGATCAATCACAATAACGCCTTCACCTTTAGTCCCTATCACCAAATAGTCATTTACTTTACGAAAGACTGTAGGCCAGTGATACATGCTGTTGGGATGAAAAAGAACGACATGCTCATTTTTGCTTTTGTTGTAAGCAATAACAGGCCCCATTTTATAAGAAATATACTCCACCCCGTTCTCTTCCCATTGATCGGTTATTTTCCCTAGATCAGAAACAGGCCCTTGATAGGGACGAATCTTCATCGTGCCATTTACAAGATTGATATTATCTTTAGCCCAAAAATAAAAAGCATATTTAGGATTATTAGAATCTTGCTCAATCATTTGTTGATCCAGGAAACCGTATTCCAATTTAATCTTTTCAAGAAATGAACTTTCTTGAGCTAATGAACTTTGGGAAAAATTTTCTGATCGTTTCACAATAGGAAGAGGATTAGTCTTTTGATCGTCAAATCGCATTGATAAAGTAATGAGCGATAGTTGTTTTGTATTTAATAGATTTAACTGAGTAATATGAAAATCAGAACCCAATTGTTTGCCTGCAAAGAAAATATCTTCATTCCCTTCTCCACGAAGATTTAAAATGCCAATATCTAAAATCTTGCTGGAAGGAATATCAAACATTTTGATAATTTTGCGACTTGAATCTCGAACAATAGCTTTCCAGTCATAGCCTCGTTTCTCAAAGAGAACCGTTCCCTTTCCTTCACTTGAATATTGGAACTCCATCGATATAACTGTTTGTTTTTCGGAGAACTCCTGAAATTTAATCTGATTTTTGACAGATTCAGCTTGAGATGGAAGAATGGCAGCAAGAACAAACATAAAGCATATACTAAAAATTTTCATATTACCTCCAATCTACTTTGTTTTATTTTTACTAACCACTAAATACGAGATATGAAATGCTGGTTTTAAAATATCGGGCCGGGGAGAATCGAACTCCCGACCTCCTGAACCCCATTCAGGCGCGCTACCAGGCTACGCTACGGCCCGCAATTAATTCATCTGGTACAATTCTAAAATTCAAAGAGGCGTTGAATATATCTTTATTTAATAAAAATTCCAAGCATCAAGTATCAACTTCAAGTTTATTTTCTAAGAAACATCTCTATCGGGTCTGCGAACTCCTCGTAAATAGGCCTGAATGAATGCATCGATATCCCCATCCATCACCGCATTTCCATTGGAGGTTTCAACGCCTGTTCGATGATCCTTTACCATGGTATAAGGCTGAAAAACATAAGATCTGATTTGACTTCCCCATGCAATATCCGCTTTTTGACCTTGAATCTTGGCCATTCTTTCTGTCTGCTCTTTTTGCTTCAAGTCATAGAGCTTTGCACGTAAGACCTTCATGGCCGTGGCTTTATTTTTATGCTGTGATCTTTCATTTTGACAAGCCACAACAATACCCGTCGGGATATGTGTAAGACGAACAGCAGAATCTGTCTTATTAACGTGCTGCCCTCCCGCCCCGCTGGCTCTGAAAGTATCAATGCGTAAATCTTTATCCTGAATATCCACTTGAACATCATCAGCAATTTCTGGAATCACATCCATAGAAGCAAACGAAGTGTGTCGTCTTTTATTGGAATCAAAAGGTGAGATTCTCACCAAGCGATGGATGCCCTTTTCAGCCTTTAAATACCCGTAGGCATATTCTCCTTCAACGATCAGAGTTACACTTTTGATCCCAGCTTCTTCACCCAACATTATTTCAGCAATCTCATCTTTAAATCCATGTGTCTCAATCCAACGCCGATACATACGTAAAAGCATTTCTACCCAATCACAAGATTCTGTTCCACCTGCACCTGAATGAATTGTAATGATGGCAGAATTGGAGTCATATTGACCTCCCAACATGTTTCGAATTTCAAGATCCGAAATTTTCTTTTCAAGATCTAAAAGATCTGTGTTAATTTCCTTGATGAGCTCATGCGCTTCAGGGGAATCCTCCCCATGAACCAAGTCTAAAACACTTTTTAAATCATCAAATTTTTTTTCGAATTGATCGACCGGATCAAGTTTACCTTTGAGCAGCTTAACTTCATCAATGGTCTTTCGAGATTTTTCAGAACTGTCCCAAAATGCTTGCTGAGACATTTCCTCTTCTAGTCTTCTAAGGCGAGATTTTTCATTATCATAGTCAAAGAAATTTTCTTAAATCTTTAAATTGTTGATCCACCTTTTTAACTCTCTCTAAAATTTCAGGCAACATGATCGGTCTCCTTCTTTTTAAATAAAAAATTTCAATAACCAAATAATAACTTCTCGACTCGGCCGATTATCGGCCTTGCTCGAAGAATAACTTTATTACTGTTCGAGCTTGTCGAGAACATTACAAATCATTTCTAAACAAAAACTTTAACAATCCAAATATCATAACAACTCCTAAACAAATTTGAGAAAAAAGGTCTCCGTAGAGTTGGTAAAAGGTTTTTATTTTCTTGGTTTGAACGGGATAGACGATACTTCCTTCTATTTCAACATTGTTTCCAGATAGATCTTCTATTTTTTTTTGTACTTCGCCAAATGGAGAAATAACACCTGAAACCCCTGTGTTTGTAGAACGTACAAGGCTCACTCCATTTGCAATCGCAGAAAATCTTGCCAAATTAAAATGTTCTTCGGCTGCTTTGGAACGACCAAACCAGCCGTCATTGCTCAAATTAACCAACCATTGAGCCCCGGCGTTTACAAACAGACGAACATGACCTGGCAAAATATCTTCAAAGCATATCAGGACAGAAAACGGAGCAAAACCATTGGTAAAAACCTTAAATATTTTGCCGGGTGAAAAATCAATATCTCCCAATGTAAAACTTCCTAACCAAGGCATCCATTTTCTTAGCGGTACATACTCTCCAAAAGGAACAAGATGGATTTTATCATATTGATCAACAAGACTTCCTTCGGGATTAATAAAATAAGCAGCATTCGTAATAACACCTGCTGTATCTAGAAGATCATCGTTTCCTCCTAGACAAAGATAAGCTCCCGTTTCATGCGCAAAAAATCTTATTTTTTCCTGAAGCTTTCGACTTTTTTTAAAATCTCCGGGCATGGCCGTTTCAGGCCACAAAATAAGTGCTGGGTTTTGAGATGCAACCTGCAAAGTCATATGCTCATATTTTTTTAAAATAAAATTAGCTTGAACAGGATCCCACTTTTCATCCTGAGGGATATTGGCTTGAATGATGGCAACCGGTAAGACAGGAGATTGTTGATTGTATAAGGATCGTTGCTGCAGTCGTAAAAACCCAAAACCATAAATCCCAACAAGAAAACCGCATCCTAGTCCTAAAAACAATAACCGTTTTTTTAAAGATTTTTTCTGATAAAAGAAAAACTCGTATAAAGATCGATTGATCCAGACGATAAAAAACGAAAGACTAAAACTTCCACCCCAACTGATGACTTGAAGAAACAATAGATGCTGATGCTGTGAGTACCCTAGAACAAACCATGGGAAAGCTAAGGGTCCACATGATCTTATATACTCCAAAGATGTCCATAGACATGCCAAAATTGGAACAGCCCAAAAACTCTCTTGTAGTCCCCATTTTTTATAAAAGCATCCGAACAATCCAAAATAAACAGCCAACATAAAACAAAGAAGAAAATAGCCAACAATCGTTACTTGAGAAAGCCAAAAAGCCAAAAAAAGATAAACCCCTAATCCAATGCACCACGACCAATGAAATGCACGTTTGGGATTTGAGGTGTGATCGAGCAAATAAAACAGAGGAATAAAAGAGATCCAGATGGTGCATCCACTCCAAAAACCACGTAGCGCCAAAATAAATAAAACAATAGAAAGAAATGTTAGTAATCGAAAAATAAAAGATTTTTTTTGAGTTAAATCAACTTTCTCCATTTATTTCCCACAACATTTTTTATATTTCTTCCCGCTACCACAAGGACAAACGTCATTGCGCCCAACTTTAGGAGCCTCACGATGTACAGGTATATTTGAAGCTAAATGACTAGGAGGTACATCTTCACTAACTTGCGAACCTTGTGGTTGTTCTTGAGAAGATTGAGGTCCTGCTACTTGAAAACCTTCTACTTGTTTGTGAATCAATTGAGTAGGCAAAGCCTTCATGGCTTTCTCGAAATATTCTGGAGTCGCAGTAATTCTAAAAATCTCTCTACAGATTTCAGATTTAATATCCCCCATTAATTCTGAAAACATCGTATAACCTTCAGTTCGATATTCCACCAATGGGTCTTTCTGTCCATAAGCCCGAAGATAAACTCCCTCACGCAAAGAATCCATATTATAGAGATGCTCTCTCCATAAACGATCAATGACGTTCAAAAGGACAATACGCTCAAGCCGAGGCATGCGATCTTCTTCAATCTTTTCTTTGAATTCGTATAATCCATTAATTTCTTTTAAAAGGAGTTCTATCACCTCTTCTTTATTTTTTCCCTCATACTGGTTCATTCGTTGGCTTAAATGAAGCGGAAACGTAGAATCTATCCATTTAAAAAAACCAGTTAAATCCACTTCTTCTTTTTCCGGGAAAAATTCATCGGCTTTTTGAGCTACAACTTCTGCAATAATTTCAAGAATATCGTCTTTAAGTCGTTCGTCTCTTAAAACATGATTACGAAAATCATAAATTACCTGACGCTGCTTATTCATAACATCGTCAAATTCAAGGGTGTGTTTACGAACTCCAAAATTGCGCTGCTCCACTCTCTTTTGTGCTGTTTCAATGGACCTGGTTAATAAAGGATGTGTCAAATCTTGTCCTTCTTCAATCCCCATGCGATCCATCACTCGAGCAATTCGATCAGATCCAAAAAGACGCATCAAATCATCTTCTAAAGAAATATAAAAACGTGAGGATCCTGCATCTCCTTGACGCCCGCTTCGACCTCTCAGCTGGCGATCAATGCGTCTAGACTCATGACGTTCCGAGCCAATCACATGAAGTCCACATGGAACTTTCTTTTTACATTGAAGTTCTTCCAAATGAGGACAAGGCTCTTTGCCTTGTTTAGGGGCAATTAATGCACAATTGGTGCTTTTGACGACACTGGGTGCAAGTTTAATATCTGTACCACGACCCGCCATATTCGTTGCAATAGTCACCGCCCCCGGCTGACCCGCTCGTGAGACAATCTCGGCTTCTCTTTGATGTTGTCGTGCATTCAAGACTTCATGAGCAATCCCTCGTCTTTTAAGAAGTCGACTCAAAACTTCTGAAGCCTCGACTGAAACAGTTCCAACCAAAACAGGATGCTTGGCTTCATAAAATTGAGCAATTTCATTAACCATGGCATTGTATTTTTCTCGTCGTGTTTTATAAATCACATCATGATAGTCCATACGACGAATTTTATCGTTGGTGGGGATTACGACGACGGACAATTTATAAATTTGAAAAAACTCGTTGGCTTCCGTTTCTGCAGTACCTGTCATTCCAGAAAGTTTTTTATACATTCTAAAATAATTCTGAATGGTGATGGTAGCAAACGTCTGGGTTTCACGTTCAATTTTAACACCTTCTTTGGCTTCAAGCGCTTGATGAAGACCATCGCTATAGCGTCGGCCGGGCATCAAACGACCGGTAAATTCATCTACAATCAATACCTTATTATCCTGAATCACATAATCGACATCTTTTTCGAAGAGAGAGTACGCTCGTAAAAGCTGGCTTAAATTATGAAGTCTTTCGCCTTTGTCATTATAATCACTTTGAATTTTTTCTTTTTGGCGTAATTTTTCGTCAACGGTAAGAGCTTCATTTGAATCAATTTCTTGAAAAACACTTCCTAAATCTGGCAACGTAAATTCATGAGGATCCTTGGGAGCAATCAAAGATCTCCCTTTTTCAGTTAAATCAATTTCATGCCCCTTTTCATCAATGCTAAAATACAGCTCTTCCATCACTTCATATCGATCTTGTTTACGAAGTTCACTCATCATTTGAAGTTCAATTTGATCTACAATTTTTCTATTGGAGGGTTCTTCCATCATTTTTAAGAGCTGTCTATTTTTGGGTGTACCTTTTAATACTTGAAAGAGTTTAATCTGGGCCTGTTCTCTTTCTTCTTTGGACGAAGTTTCTTTTTCAATGACATCGCGGGCTTCTTTGAGCAAGCGATTACATAAAAGAGTTTGCTTTTGAAATAAGTTTTGAACCAGAGGTTTTAGTTCATCATAGCGATGCGTTGAAACTGTGGAAGGTCCCGAAATAATAAGCGGTGTACGCGCTTCATCAATCAAAATGCTATCTACTTCATCAATGATGGCATAGAAATGACCGCGTTGAACTTGCTCTTCAACACGCGTCGCCATACTGTTGTCTCTTAAATAATCAAATCCAAATTCACTGTTCGTTCCATAAACGATATCGCAGGCATACACTTTTTTTCTTTCTTCAAAATCCATGCTATTTTGAAGAAATGCCACGCTAAGACCCAAGAATCTATAAACCTCACCCATCCATTCACAATCACGTTCAGCTAAATAATCATTCACCGTCACCAAATGAACTGGATTGGCCAACGCATTCAAATAAACCGGCAAAGTTGCAACGAGTGTTTTTCCTTCTCCTGTTGCCATTTCAGCAATTTTCCCTTGATGTAAAACCATTCCTCCGATGAGTTGTACATCAAAAGGAATCATTTCCCAACGCAAAGGATGCCCTACTACATTCCAAGACTTTCCAACCATTCTCCGGCAAGCATTTTTAACCACGGCAAAGGCTTCCACCAAAAGATCATCAAGCGTTTCGCCTTGCGACAACCTTTGACGAAATTCAATTGTCTTGGCCTTTAAAGCTTCCTCACTTAAACTTTGATACTCTAATTCCTTTGCATTAATTGCAGCAACGGTCTTATATAAACGTCGAACTTCCCGCTCATTTTTAGTTCCAATTGTATTGCTTAGAATCCAGCGAAGCATAGTTATTTATCCTTATTCAAATTTGCGCTCGAGTCTAGCAATAGCTTGCTCGAATTGCAATTTCAAACTATTCATAGGGTTGGAGATAGCATCAGTCATTTAAAGCAATTTTTAAATCTGAAAATTAATTTGACACTTCATGAAATCTTTGCTATTTTTTGCGAACTCTTAGCGCGGTATGTCATCTAGCACACTAATCATGGGTACTTTATGGAACACAAATCTCAAGCAGATCACAATTTAGAAATAGAGCTTCTCAAAAAAATAAAGACAAAAGAAGAAGAGATAGAAAAATCTATTCAAGAAGCACAATCAAAAACTTCACAGCAAGTTGAAATAGCACGTAAAACTGCGAAAGAAAATCTCGAAAAATCTCTTAAAAAAGCTCAAGAAGAGGCAGAAAAATATAAAACAGAAAGAAGGAAAGCTTTAACGCTTCAAACTGAAGAAATTCTTTCTGAGGCTAAAAAAGAATCTGAAAAACTTCTAAAGCAAGCTCAGCAAAACACCAACAACGCATTACAAGTTGTATTATCTTCTGTTCTCCCAAAGCATACATCTAAAGCATCGAAAGAAAAACTGGACATTTTGTCGGAGGCTTCTTCATGATTGCCAAGATGAAGAAGATCGTT
>JAYRIK010000098.1:0-5331 GCA_041906865.1 Candidatus Auribacterota bacterium | reverse complement strand
TGTTTGATGATGTCCGGCGCGATCAGGTTTGCGAGCCTTTTTTGCCGTTTGTTAAATCCTCTTAAATCCTCCTTAAGGAAGGTTCAGCACGACTGGCGGATGGCTGCCATTTATTCATTGGATTTTATAAGATGGGAGTGCCGACACGGCCATATCTGGGAAGCCGCATCTGAGAAAATAAAAATGGGACGATGGTGTCCAATCTGTGCAAGTAATATTTCAGAGAGAATCTGTCGAATTTACTTTGAGACAATATTTAATAAACCTTTTAAAAAGACACGTCCTATATGGTTAAAAACAGAAAAAGGTCATCGCCTCGAATTAGATGGATACAACAACCAGCTCAGAATCGCTTTCGAGCATCATGGTAATCAACATTTCGTTTTTAATAAATTCTTTTATAAGGACAATTCATTTTTCAAAAAAAGGGTCGCGTACGACAAATTAAAGCGTCGTCTCTGTAAGCACAACAAAGTAAAATTATTTGAGATCTCACAGATTAGTTTTTCGACGAATTTCAAAGACCTTGAAGAACAGATTGCACGTGAAGCCAAGCGCCTTAAGGTGAAGCTACCTCACTCGGCTCAATTAAACGTGCCTTTAGAAAAGATCTACTATGGGCACAAAAATGAGTTGTTCGATGAGTTGAAGTCTATCGCGCTTAGTAAACATGGGAAACTCCTTTCAAAAGGCTATTTACGGGGGGATTCTAAACTAAAGTGGAAATGCAAGGAGGGGCATGTATGGGAAGCAGTCTCGAGAGCAGTCCAAGGTGGTACATGGTGCCCGTATTGCTCCGGAAATACAGTCTCACAAAATATTATTCCCGAGCTTAAGGAAATAGCCAGTAAACGAGGCGGCTTACTTCTTTCCAAATCCTATGTGAATGCAAAAACAAAACTCGAATGGCAGTGTGCTAAGAACCATGTCTGGAGAGCTGTTCCAAGCAGTATAAAGCTTGGCTACTGGTGCCCGCACTGCGCAGGGAATAGAATTTGGGGAAATCCCCTGCAAGAACTAAAGCAAATTGCCCGTGAAAATGGCGGAGAATGTCTTTCCAACTCTTACGTTAACAGTCATTCAAAAATAAAATGGCGATGTAAAAAGGGTCATACGTGGTATGCTACAGCTGGAAATATACGAGGAAACGCGAGTAAAAAGGGAACCTGGTGCCCCGAGTGCGCAAAGCCGATGATGGGGTTAAGTAAGAGGCTCTCCTTGAATGATTTTAAAAAGCTAGCAAAAAGTCGAGACGGAAAATGCCTTTCGACCAAATATGTTAACTCACACACAAATTTAAAATGGAAATGTAAGAATGGTCACGTATGGGAAGCAACACCGGGCTCAATAAAGTCTCAAGGCTCGTGGTGCCCCTACTGCGCCCGTAAAGTAATCGATAAAGAAAATGAAACTAAGATTTTAGAAAAGATCGCCAAAAGTAAAGGTGGCAAGCTTATTTCCAAATCGTACGTTAACTATGGCACCAAGCTTACTTGGGCCTGCAGTGCTGGCCATCAATGGAAGGCTATTCCGTATAATATTAAGCTAGGTCATTGGTGTCCCAAGTGCAGCTTGAGTAGAGCTGCATAAATTCAATGGATCTCTTTGGATCAGCTAAACACACAATTCTTGTTGTCATTTGACCCCTATAAGACTGCAATTTATCCTAAAAATATGAAGAGGCTAAGAAGCATTAAAGGCATTTTTGCTCTTACGTCAAAGTATCCCCCGGCCGGTCCTAGAGGGTTTTTCTTGAGTCCCACACTTCAACCGTTATGTTACAAGATGATCGCGGCACCGCTGACTCTGTTTAGAAAAAAAGCGACAACGTCGCACGGGAGTTTCTCAGGATTAGGTGAAGATTAGTCTTTTGAAAAAAGATGCAAAGGAAAAAGACCTATATCTGTGAGTATATCAAAAGACTGTAAAATACGAACTCCAGTTTTTTGAGAACCAGAACTGCGTCGAGGTGCTTTTTGAAAGCTTGAAAAAAATTGATAAGAAGTATTGATCACAAAATGATCCAAACTAAGTCTGGGTTGTTTTTTCCAAAAGAAGATCGGGCTAAAATTTTTTACAGGTTGATCCAAAGCCTGCATGAAATTCAGGTATAAAGAATCAATTCCTTGATTTTTTTTTGAATGATCCACTAAGCTAAATCGAATTTGGACAATAAGTTTTTGCAAGGTTGGCTTTGGAAGCACTTCGATGGCTGAAATATGGATGGTTGTGGATTGAGGGTAGACGGAGGTTATCGCTTGTAAAATGCCCATTTGTCCAAACCACCGATGGGTATCTCTTGGTAAGATTTCTAAGCCATAGGATGCTTGAGAGGAAGGGTGCTTGTTTGGATCTGTCACATCTAACAGAGCCTGAAGCAAACTCTGTTGGGGGACCAGCAGTTCGGCATTCAATGAAAATTGAGGTCTGTGGCTTTGGGGTATTGTATGAACCCTGAGTACTGTTTCAAAATCCAGCCAAACTTCATGTTCTTGATGTCCTGTCGATAAAGCTTGGTCCATGAGAAGGCGTTGAAATATTTGATCGCAAGATACGCCTTGAGACCAAGAAGATATACTCAACAAAAAGACCAATAAAAAATTTGCATACATCATAACGATATCGCCATTTCATGATTTAAGAGTAAATATTAAAAACGTCAGATAAGTACAACTTAACAATAAGCATGTCCAGTTATGAATTATTTACTTTAGTTTCTGACTCTAAGAATGGAAAAATTACTCAAAAGATATTCTAAATTGGAACCGTTCTTTTAACGCCTCGATTTGTGAGTCAAAATTTGCAGAGGAAAAAAACCAAAGGAAGTGGGAATATCAATTTGCAAAAGTCTGAAAGAGTCTTCCCTGAGACTATCTTGGGAGCGCCCCTGCTTCTGCGCATCTATTGAAAAGTATTGATAGTCCGTATTCAAAATAAGTTGTCGAAGATAGAATCTAGGTTCCGTCCTCCAAAAAAATAAAGATCTTTCGTTTTTTGTATTTCCCCGAATATTTTTGATTAATTCGGGAATATGATAGTGAGGCTAAGAAGCATTAAAGGCATTTTTGCTCTTACGTCAAAGTATCCCCCGGCCGGTCCTAGAGGGTTTTTCTTGAGTCCCACACTTCAACCGTTATGTTACAAGATGATCGCGGCACCGCTGACTCTGTTTAGAAAAACTTGATGAAAAAGTGCAAGAGCTTTTGAAAGCGACTCAGCCTCAGAAACGGGAAGTTGTGGTTTATCTGCCATTATTACGTACAGAGAACATTCAGAAATTTTATCAAGCGAATACAGATTTTGCTTTTGAAGGTTTAAGATTTAAAGAAGCAGATTCCAAAGATTATTTCATGATGAAAGCCAATCCTTTGACTCTCTACCGTTTTTTAAAAACTTTGGAGTTCAAAGACCTGATCTCTGCGAAGGAAACGGCAAAAGCATTCACTCAGATGATGGATATGATGAATGATATGAGCAAAAAATAAACGACGACTATGGATAAAATTAGGTAATATTGAAGAAATCTTCACTTGAGAAGCAGGGGCCGGAAATGATAGTTTTATTCCTATAATAAATGGAGGATTTATGTTTCGTCCAGCGTGCATTATTGTACTTGTTCTTCTGGGTGTAGTGACCCCAGTTTCTTCTCGCGAACTTGCCAGAGAAGAATCTGAGAAATTACGACAATTTTTCGGTGAAACTTTTTTTAAGCACGACGTGGAATCGGTATATGACTTCGCTAATAATATTTTGTGTGCGAGTTCTGATGAATTAAAAACCCTCAAAATGCAATACGAGAATAGTTCAACAAACTCAAGATTAGTCGAGTATGTAGAATATTTTGATCTTGCTGCTTCACTTAAAGATTTGATACTGGAAAACTCAATCTACTTTGATGACGCTCAGGTTCTGAGTAATTATCATCCAAGTTCTTCTCTTGTAAGTTCTTCCATTGAATCTGATAGTGTTACTGTTATTTTTCAAAAGAAAGATGAAACAAATCGCAGAGAATATAAAGTTTATTTTAAAGGCGATATGAAGAGCTTACTGTATGCTACGGTGTCGGATACAGTGTATAATCCAATCGATAAAGTTTACACTCAGCCAGGTGATTTATGGTATTGCTTCCAAAGAAAAACCCTTCGTAAATGGTGTCGTGACGAAATTCAATTGCCCAACCTAGATTGAAATAGGGTTTAAACTCCTTATTTGCTTTATGACGACATCTGAATGATAGTGAATCATTTAAATTCCTATCTTGAGGTAGAACTAGAGATGCCTTTAAGATCAAAATATGGTAAAACAGTGAGTTAACTCACTGTTTTACCATATTTTATTCTAAATAGATGATTTTACACATATTATTTTCATGTAAAAGCAAGATTTTTTTGGAAAAAGCGGTTCTGGCCGTTTACTAAAATTCAAAAATTTTGCTGGTTGAAGAAGAATGGATGGATTGAGGCTAAGAAGCATTAAAGGCATTTTTGCTCTTACGTCAAAGTATCCCCCGGCCGGTCCTAGAGGGTTTTTCTTGAGTCCCACACTTCAACCGTTATGTTACAAGATGATCGCGGCACCGCTGACTCTGTTTACTGGTAAAATAAAGGCTATTTTTTCGACATTTTGCAGGTTTAGGCAAAGCTCGGCCGTTTCGTGATTAAAGCCTACCACGAATCTCGTTGATCAAATTCATTTTCAAAACCACTTGGTTGATCCGGCGGTCCCCGCTCCCAAATTGCCGTCAAAGGCTTAAAGACAGTCGTTTCCTGTAAACTCTTTAAAATCGCAAGAGCCACCACTTTATCTTTTATGACAGCAATTTGCTCAAGACGTCCTCCGCAATGAGGACAAACGGTCACATCAATTTTAAACGTCCGTTTGAGCATTTCAGACCAAAGCATCCTTGCACGACGAGCTGTTTCTTTAATGTCCGGGTCTAAAGTAGTTGCCGCTTGATTCCCTGTATTTTTATTCTTCTTCGGAACAATTTTGGATCTACCCTTAAAATTTGGTGCAAACACTCCATGGTATCTGACTAAATTCATCCTCGCAGGTGGTATCAATGCCACAAGACGAGCAATAAAATCTAAATACGAAAAACTCACATGAGTCGTTCCATCACGCCACTGAGTTTTCATTTTATAAATTAATAAATTCGGAAAAGACTCACTCAACCGCTCTGTTGCAATAGGTCCTCTGGCCATATAGCGAATCAGTTTTTCTAGTTTTTCACGATCCCGGCCCCCCACCCAAACCCTGGCATTTAAACTAAACCCACCGACATTTACCGAATACGGATCACTGCCTTCAGGATCTATTTCAATTTTTTTT
>JAYRIK010000097.1:0-2185 GCA_041906865.1 Candidatus Auribacterota bacterium | reverse complement strand
AGTTTTAGAAAAGGCACAAGCAAGTTGGCTTGGAAGATTAAGCATTCTATGGGATGAGATTCAAAAGGATAAAACCTTGGAAGGTTATTTTCGTTTTAAACGAGGGGTTGTGCTAGATCATGGGAAAATTTCCATGGACATTACTTTATCAAGCGGGATAGAAGTGGAACCCTTGCTTCTTCAAATTTGGAAAGAACTTTTGGATTTTTGTGAAGATTTGATGGGGTATGCGATTCAATTGCGGTTTTTAGAATTTATACAAGGACTCGAATTCATTCCCAAAGATCAAAGAGATCTTGTTTTCCCTCGTCGCTTTAAGGTGGTTATTCGAAAAGACGTTTCCTGAATCGATGAAAGGCAAGTGTTGCTTGAAATGCCCGTGCATGAGACATGATCACAAGGTAAGCAGTGACATGATGGGGTAGCGCGGGAATGATTTTTGCAAAAGCGCAACCTGCAAGAACGGCATTAATTAAGATAAGAATCATCGCTGGCCCACAAGAGGCAAAAAGTTTTTTCTTAATGAGTTTAGCTTCTTCAATGACGCCAGGTGGAATTTTGCTCAAGCGATCTTCTTCAATGAGGCGATCGCGAGTTCCTAAGAAGTAAGAAGTAGACATCTGTGTTACGAGAACACCGATAAAAGTGGATCCAAGCCCCAAAGTCATATGAATGGGAATCCAATGGGGAGAATGAAGCTGTAAATAGCCTAAGATAAGGTTGATGATAAACCCCAGAAGCGATAGACTAAATAGAAATTGAATGATGATTTGCATAAGGCCAAAATTATACCATAATGAGCCATGAAACCTACTGAATTGATCATTGCTGATTCCGAAAAAGACTCCAACCTTTATTATGCAACGGGTTTTCTAGCTCCCGATTCTTTTATTTTTATTTCAGTGGCAAATAAAAAATATTTGCTGATGAGTGATTTGGAAGTCGATAGAGCCAGAATACAGTCGAAAGCAGATGAGGTTTTATCTATTTCTCAGATGATTAATCAACTTTCTTCAAAGAGTACAAGCAAGGCTTCTCTCCTCGATGTGATTGAAAATTTTTTGAAAGAGAAAAAAGTTAAAAATCTTGTTGTTCCCGCCAATTTCCCTATTGAATATGCTGATCCTTTAAGAGGTCGAGGTTTTGAAATTTCATTTCGGCCGGATCCTTTTTTTGTGGAGCGTATGGTTAAAAATGAAAAAGAAATTACGGCTATTATAGAAGCTCAGAGAGCTACAGAAAGAGCTGTTCAAGAAGCCATTCGTGTTATTGAGAAAAGTGAAATTCGAGGGGACGTGCTCTATTTCGGAAATGAAGTTTTAACTTCTGAAAAAATTAGGAAAATTTTGCATGTTCGAATGATGGAAGAAGATTGTATAGGTCAGCATACCATTGTGGCTTGTGGAATTGATGGAGTGGATCCTCACAATGAAGGTTCGGGACCTTTGAAAGCACATCAATCTATCATATTAGATGTTTTCCCACGCTCTTCTAAAACACGTTATTTTGCAGACATGACAAGAACAGTAGTAAAAGGCAAAGCCAGTCCCAAACTCAAAAAAATGTATCAGGCTGTGTTGGAAGGACAGGAAATGGGGATTGAAATGATTCAAGAAGGAGTGGATGGACGTGAAGTTCATCAGGCTATTTTAAATCATTTTGAAAAATTAGGATTTCAGTCAGGTATGATGGATGGACGATATCAGGGATTTTTCCATGGGACAGGACATGGGGTAGGGTTGGACATTCATGAACCTCCGCGTGTGAGCCAATCCTCGAATATTTTAAAGAAAAATCAAGTGGTGACCGTTGAACCGGGTCTTTATTATATGGATGCAGGAGGAGTTCGTTTGGAAGATATGGTCGTAGTGAAAGAAAAGGGATGTCAAAATTTGACTCAATTCCCAAAAATATTGGAGCTTTGATAGAATTGGATTCAACACTTACAAATAAAAAATCTATGACACATTCTTTGATCTTAAGTCCTGAACCCATCGTTCGCTTAGAAAATAGTTTTCATGATCCTTACAACAATTTTGTAGCTACAGCGAGAACTTGTTATTCTTCCAGGATCATTACGTCTGATGATGTGGCTAAAGATGATGAGACAAAGGCCCGTCGTGATGCGATTGCAGAAAGCATTTACAAGGCAGGGCATCATACGACGCTACAACATGCGACCTTT
>JAYRIK010000096.1:0-16925 GCA_041906865.1 Candidatus Auribacterota bacterium | reverse complement strand
ATCCACCCCGCCAACAAGAAACTTGCAATCAAAGGCCCTAGAATGGCGCCCGTATGATCCATGGAACGTTGAAGACCAAATGCTTTCCCCCGATGTTCTGAGGGAACAGAGTCAGCAATAAGAGCATCTCTAGGGGATGTTCGAATTCCTTTTCCCATTCGGTCTGAAAAACGAATGAGTAAAACCACCCAGGGATGGCTAGCGATAGCGATCAAGGGGCGAGCTAAAGAAGATAAAGTATATCCTGAAAGTACTAGTTTGCTTCGATCCTTAGCTTTATCAGCTAAGGCTCCAGATATCAGTGTAAATATAGAAGCCGTGAATTCAGCGACTCCCTCGATCAGCCCTATAAACCATTGTCCTGCGCCTAAATATTGTGTTAGAAAAAAGGGAAGAAGAGGGTAAATCATTTCTGCAGAAATATCTGTGAGGAGGCTGACAAGGCCGAAGACAAAAACGTTTTTAGAAATCCCTTTCATTTTAAACATTTTTGAGCTCATGGAGTTTGAATTGAAAAATTTTAATTACAAATGATCAATCGACATGTGGTGGGAAGTTTTTTGGTTAATCCTTTAACGACATGCCCTCGGAGCATGTGATATAAAGTAGAACGCCGGCTGGTTCCCACCATGACGGTATCTACCTTCAAGGCTTTTACGGCTTGGGCAATAGCCTCGGAAGCATTATAAGATATCATCCAAATGGGAATCACCTGTATATTTTTTTCACGAACAGCTTGAATGGCAAAGGCAAGTGTTTTAATCCCATTTTCATTAGGAAGGTGGGGCTTATTGCCCTCAAAAAGGCCTGGCCACTCCTCAACATAAAGACAATAAAGAGCAAATTCTCCTTTTCCTTTGACCCGTGTGATCCCTTCTTGAATAAGATTTGGGTTCTCTCCTCGTAAGGCAATTAAAGTGGATGAAGCGTAAAGGGCTTTGATGTCGCTTGCTTGAGTAAGACTGACAATATCTTTAGCAGCTTCTGCAGCCATTCGTTCAGAGGCTTCGAAAGCCCTTGTTTGCTTGCGTTGAAGGGCAGGGACTCGGCGCACAATGCTCATCCACCAACCTTCCTTTACAAACATGGCAATGAGCATACCGATGATGGTGAGTGTTCCTCCAAAAAATGTAGCAAGCTCTTTTTCTTTTAAATTAATCATCCAAGAAAATATGACAATAGCTGATGTGAAAAGGCCGATCCAAAAACTGATGCCTCGACGACCTGATCTCCAGCGTAAGACATCCAAACTAAGGGATGAAAAAACGAAGGCTCCTAAAAGACCAAACGCATACATATCTCCTAAAATAGTGATTTTGCCTTGTGTAAAGAGAATAGTTAAGAGAGGGAAAAGGGTCGCAATGGCAATAGCCCGATGGGGTGTATTAAAAGTTGTACTGCGAACGGTGAGTCCTTTTGGAAGAAATCCTCGATTCGCAAGTGCCAAAAAAACATGATAAGTTCCAATAATAGCTGTGTTGGCTGCGAAAAGGAGTAAAGAAGATGCAGTTAATACAACAGCAAGTTTAGGTAGAAAACCTCCCATCATAAAAGCAAGTTCACTGATGAAACGCTCACTTTGAGTTGCTTTGATTGCAGGTGAAAGAAGTGTAATGGAAAATGTGGTGAGAATAGGACTGGTAAGGAGGATGGTTATAATGACAGCGAACATGGCTTTGCGAGTGGTTTTTCTTAAAGGAAAATGCATGACGGGACTCAACTGACTAATGCTTTCCAGCCCAGAAAAAGCGAGCCAAGCGGCGCCAAACCCAATTAAAATATGATGAAGGGATAAATGTTGAGCTTGATGGAATACTTGCGAGAAATTTTTTATCAAGTCAGATAACCCGATGTGATAAATACAAAGAGCGATTACTGTTAAATTTGCAAGAAACGCGCTGATGGCCATGAGCAAAGCAACGCTGGCACTTTCTCGAATTCCCACGATATTTAAAACAGCTAAAACCATAATCCCTGCGCAAGCGAGTATCATAATATGATGATCGACAAAGGGAAGAATGCTTCCAACATATTGAAAACCAGAAACAGAGGAAATAGATGTGGTTAAAAAATAATCAACGATGATAAGCATTCCCCCGAGACACCCCCACATAGGGCCAAAAGCTTTAGAGGTAATGGTAACAACGCCTCCTCCTTCTGGGTTGCGCCATGAGATCTCAGCATATTTAGTGGCTAAAAGAATAAAACCAATGGTTGTTAATAAAACGAAGAAGGGGGTTGCATCCAGTACATGGCCATATAGAAGTCCTGGCACATAATAGATAGAAGTTCCAATGTCACAGAAAACAACTGCCCAGGCAAGTAACCAATTCAATTGTCGTGTGTTTTGAGTGGCAGACATAGTTTTTTAGCTAAAATGAGAAGTTAGAAATACGAATAAGAAATTTAACATGGGCAAAATTATAACATACCTTGTTAAAAACTCCAGGCCGTCAATTCTGATGGATATTGACGGCTAAAATTTTACGGCGTATAGTTTCAAATTGTGAGAGGTAAATCAAAACTTCGAGTTTTTATTCAATCATTGTTTGGGATCGTGACGCTTGCTTCTTTTTTTGTCACGGCCCATTTCCATTCTCATCAAGAATTGGGATTAGAGGTTGACCAAACTCATGCGTGTTTAGTTTGTAAGATTCAAAACGGTTTTTCTACCCATGGACTGTTTAATCCCTCGACAGAATTTTTTCAAAATCTTCCTATCTCAAGTATCGTTTTAAATGATCAACTACCTATATGTTCTCCCATCATTGTCTTAAACTTTTCTAGAGCTCCTCCTCGATAATTTCTTACATTTCTTTTATTTTTATTCGTCAATTTGACGAATTTTTCTCACTTATTTAATGGAGATGGTGTATGAAAAAATTTCTACTTCCGTTTGTTTTAATGACTTGTCTTGGAGGTTCTATTAGTGCTGAAGAGACGTCATCGGAAGATTTACAAGCATTAAGAAAATCAGTGCAAAGTTTAACTCAAGCTGTTCAGGATTTAAGTACAAAAGTCCAGAAGCAACAAACTCAAATTCAGCAGCTTGAATCAGAAAATATGCTATTAAAGACAAAGATGGATCAAGGATCAGTTTCTGCAATAACAATACCTCCTTCCTCTCAAGCTATTTCAACTCCACCTCCCGGGGTGGGTTGGACAGGGGGATTCAAGCAAGGGTTACAAGCTTTTAATCCGGAGATTGGAGTTGTGGCAGATGTGACCGCTTTGTTAACTGAAAATAAAGAAGATGCCGAAGGCAATAACAAACTCAGTGTTCGAGAAATTGAACTTGTATTTGGACATGACATTGATCCTTATGCACGTTTTGATTCTACACTGACGCTCTCTGACTTTGAAAATCCAGATATTGAAGAGGCCTATGTTACTTATTGGGGATTGCCTTTTGATTTGAAAGGTAAAATAGGAAGAATCAGGCCTAAAGTGGGGAAAGCCAGTGCTATTCACACCGATTCATTAGAAACGGTTGATGAACCCCTGGTTGTGAAGAATTTTTTTGGGGTAGAAGGTTTATTTCGAACAGGTGTGGAACTCTCATGGTTCATTCCTTTTCCTTGGGAAGCTGTGACCCATGAGTTAACGTTCGGTGTCATGGAAGGGGGTGTGGGAGAAGATGGAACACTTTTTGGAACAACACGTCGCCGGCCTTCTTTTTATGCACATTTGAAGAATTTTTGGGATATTTCAGATATCTCTAATTTTGAATTAGGGGGGACTTATCTCTTAGGTTCTAGTGATAAAGATTCTCAGTATGAGGTGAATGCGTTTGGTGTGGATGCGACCTTCATTCATTATGTAGATCCTATTCATCGTCTGAAGATTCAATCTGAATTTTATTATCAGGATCGCGATGAAGCAATGGCAACTGAAGAAGTGGTAGGTTCCGAAAGTGTTTTGGATTCGATCTCAACAGAAATTTTATCTGATTCCTTCGAGAATCATCCTTGGGGCGTTTATGCTCTGGTGGATTATCAGTTGGCACTTCGATGGAGTCTGGGTTCAAGATTTGATTATGTCGTTCCAACCGATATTGCGTCAGATTCTCCTGACAATGCGAATATTGCAGGGAGTGCTTATTTGACTTTCCATCAAAGTGAATTTGCTCGCTTACGCTTGCAATATGAGCATATTGAATTTGCAGATGGAAGTGACGACAATCGTGTTTTTTTACAGGGGACCGTTGCGATCGGTGTACATAAACATCAACTACAATAGTCGTCCGATGGAAAATTTTTATAGGTTAACAATTATATAAGGGGATTATTCAATGAAACGAATTTTATTTTTCTTTGGCTTTTTGATAAGTATTTTTTGTCTCACTCAACCACTTCATGCTGAAAAGAAGCTTAAAGTGGTGACGACCCTGTCAACTTTTGCTGATTTAGTTAAAACGATTGGGGCAGATCAAGTCGATGTTTCTTATATTGCCTCTCCTCGTTTTAACCCTCATTTTATCGAGGCTAAACCTAGCGATGTTTTAAGAGTGAAGAGGGCCGATCTCTTTGTTCATGCGGGATTGGATTTAGAGGCTTGGCGTTGGCCTTTAGTGGATGCAACAGGCAATGCGGATGTACGCCCAGGTGGGTCTAAAGAGTTGGATTTGTCTCGGGGTGTTGAGATTTTAGAAGTTCCGACTTCCGCTTTAACTCGAGCAGCAGGGGATATTCACATTTATGGAAATCCTCACTATTGGGTAAATCCGGAGAATGGGAAAAAAATGGTGCAAACCATTTGTGATAAATTGTGTCAGATAGATCCACAACATGAAAATATATTTCATCAAAATCTAAAATCTTTTTTAAATCGATTAGATTCAAAAATTGTGGAATGGAAAAATTTAACTAAATCTTATGAGGGACAAGAACTTATTGCTTATCATAATGAGTGGATTTATTTCACGACTTTTTTAGGTTTAAAAATCGAGTTATTCTTAGAGCCGAAGCCTGGAATTCCTCCGACTCCTAATCAAATTGAATTGGTTGAAAGTCGTATTAAGTCAAAGGGAATTCGAGGCATCATTCACTCGGATTATTTCCCTAAAGATGCTCCAGAGTCTGTAGCTCGTCGCACAGGCACTAAAGTGATCTTTCTATGTCAAAACGTGAAAGAATTGCCTCAGGCTTCTGATTATATCAATATGATAGACTATAACGTAAAACAGGTTGCGGAAGTAATGAAGGGTTCTAAATAGTTTTTAAAATATAAGGAAATGCCTTTATGTTTGAATTCTTTGATCTCATGATATTGCCATTTATTGCTTGTCTTATTTTAACGGGGATTCATGCCTATTTGGGACTTCATGTGATTGAAAGAGGGGTTATTTTTGTAGATTTGGCTTTGGCGCAGATTGCAGCCTTGGGAGCCACGGTAGGATATATTTTGGGTTATGGACTTCATTCTAATGGGAGTTACTTTATTGCTTTAGGGTTTACTTTTATTGGAGCCGTTATTTTTTCTGCCACTCGATTTCGTAAACCTCGTGTGCCTCATGAAGCCATTATTGGGATTGTCTATGCAGTCTGTGCCTCCGCCGTTATTTTAATTTTGAGTCGGGCTCCAGAAGGAGGAGAGGAATTAAAATCTCTTTTAGTAGGACATTTGTTATTCGTTCAACCTTCTGAATTGATCAAAATGGGGGTGATTTATAGCGTTATTGGTCTCTTGCATTATTTTTTCCGAAAACCGCTTTTGTTGATTTCTCAAGATGTGCATCAAGCTTTTGAAAAAGGCTTGAAAGTTCGTCTTTGGGATTTCTTTTTTTATATCACATTTGGTTTTGTGGTAACAAGCTCTGTGGAGATCGGAGGTATTTTACTTGTTTTTGCTTTTCTTGTGGTTCCTTCTGTCTGCGCAGCTTGGCTTTTTGAAGGTGTGGGGCGGCGTTTGAGTTTTGGTTGGATTTTAGGAGTTCTCACCAGCATTGCAGGTATTGTGGCCTCGTATTATTTAGATCTTCCGACGGGGGCAGCGATTGTCTGTACTTTTGGTGTGACGCTTATTCTTTGTGCCTTTGCAGGTCTTTTTCTCAAAAAACAGGTTTGAAATGGTAAAGATTTCTCAAGAACCCTCCTGTTGTCAAACTCCTCAAAAAAAATGGCATTGGTATAGAGATAAACTGTTATGGATGCTTATTGTCCTTTCATTTGTTTTATTGTTAGGGCTTTTTATCCCTTTTCTAAAACCATTTGATGATGCTTTTGTCCGATATTCAAAAATGATTTGGTGGGCTATGGTAATAGGCCTCTTTCTGGGAGGAGTCATTGATTATTACATTCCTAAAACGTATGTTTCAAAATTATTAGCACAAAAACATAAGAGAACTATTTTTTATTCTGTCGGGTTAGGATTTTTGATGAGTGCCTGTAGTCATGGCATTCTGGCGTTAGCGATGCAATTACATAAAAAAGGTGCAAGTGGTCCTTCTGTGGTCAGTTTTCTCCTAGCCAGTCCATGGGCGAATATTCCCATTACCTTTCTTCTATTTGCGTTTTTTGGTTTTAAAGGATTTCTGATTGTTATTTCGGCTCTCCTCATTGCTTTAACCACAGGTTTCATTTTTCAAAAGCTAGAAGCAACAGGAAAGATCGAAAAAAATGTTCATAGTGTTCTTATCGAAGAAGGTTTTTCGATTAGAAAGGATATTTCTAGAAGGTGGAAGGAATATTGTTTTAGTTGGTCTGGGATGATTCAAGATGCTAGAGGCGTTGTAAAAGGCATATGGGAACTTTCTCAAATGGTATTGTGGTGGATGGTTTTAGGATTTGTGATTGCAAGTGTGACTTCAGCTTATGTTCCTGCTGGAATTTTCCATCGATTTTTAGGGTCTAATTTGATGGGGCTTTTCATTACTTTGACTTGTGCAACTCTGATAGAAATATGCTCAGAAGGTTCAGCTCCTTTGGCTTTTGAAATTTATCGTCAAACTGGAGCCTTGGGAAATAGTTTTGTTTTTTTGATGGCCGGGGTTGCTACAGATTATACGGAAATTGGTTTGGTTTGGTCGAATCTGGGAAAGAAAACAGCTCTTTGGATGATATTAATTTGTGTTCCGCAGATATTGCTTTTGGGATGGATTTATAATTTGATTTTTTGATATGAGGATAGAAAAAGAAGTTGGGGGATTTTAGCAACTAGGATGAATGTTTTGCTTTGAGTGCGAGCAGTTCATCTTCAAGTATTTTGATCAATCGATCAAATTTCTCGCTTGTATTAACCGTTTCTAAAAGACTTTGTTTTGTATAGAAGTCGGTCTTAGTTGTATGAGCCGCCAAACCAAAGAGTTCTTCAGGATCTGTTATTTTCTCAATTGCGTGAATTTCCTCTTCAGTCATTCTCTTTGTGCGAAATGCTTTTTCAGAAAAGAGTTTTGAGAGTTTTCTCATTTGCGAAGAAATATTTTGTGATTCTTCCGGTTGGCTTGTCAGTGGATTTACTTTGGCGATGCGATAGGGTTCCCATTGCACATATTCTATAATTTTAGCTGGGCCAATTCCTTTAAGGATCATATTGAAATTTCCCTCTTGATCTTGAACCGAAAATTTCACATATCCTACGCCAACTGTATCATAACAAGGTAAGGGTTCTTGATGATGTTCCCAGCCTTTTTTGAGAAGGGCAATGGCCAAAAGGGAATTGCCTTGAATAGAGTCTTCGAGCATTTGTTTATAACGGGGTTCAAAAATGTACAAAGGAAGTTCAGCGTGAGGGAAAAGAACAGAATTGGGAAGAGGGAATATAGGGATTTCTTCTCCAATTTCTACTTTGATAGGATGAATCGTTTGAGCTTTCATGCTTTTTCCCCTCGTTTGGAAAGCTTCTATTTATAATTTAACTCCATTTCTCAAGAAATGCAAGAGTTTGAGAATAGTTTTTTTAAGAATAAAATGTACTAACATGTACAAAATAAGTAGATAATTTTGACATTCATTTTTTTGATGTTAGAATGAATAAATAATTTCTAGGGCTAAGATGACGTGGTAATAGGGGGGGGATCCCCGTCAACTCTTTAATCTTGAGAAATATGACTTTCAAGTTTTTTAGAAGGGCTCTTTCCTTATTTCTTTCACTTCTTTTCATGCAAGGCAATTTCTGCATCGCAGAATATCCTCCTGATTTTTCTCTTTTCACATTTATTCCCTTTCAAGGCCATTCTGTTACTTTTAATAAAACAAATGAATCACTTGAGATAACAGTACCGTCTAACATAGGACATGTTGAGGAATGTTTTAAAGGTCAGACAAATCAGCTTGTGATTATGATTCAAGATCCTCATTGTGTTGTTGATGCTCAGAAAAATGAAGTAGAGCTTTTAAAGCTTTTGAGAAAAAAGAATATTCCTCTGGGGTTTATTGCGGTAGAAGGAGCCCAAGGGGAAATTGATCTGAGTCTTTTAAAATCGATTAAAAACGCAGAACAGCAAGAAGCAATTGCTACCTATCTTTTAAAGAAGGCACTGATTAAAGGAAGCGAGTTTTTTTCTGCCTGTCAAAAGCAGACTCTTCCATTGATCGGAGTAGAAGAGCCAGACCCTTATTTCAAAAGCCTAAAACTATTTCAAGAATCCTATAATCAAAAATCAAAGACACTTCGTGAACTTCAATTTTTTCAAAATGCCTTAGAAAGTTTAAAACCCAAAATTCTTTCTAAAGAGTTGATCAACTTACTGGATCAAGAGAAAAAATATCGAGATGGAAATCTTTCTTTTGAAAAATATATAGAGTTTTTAAAACAGGAAGCTGCTCAACAAAATATATCTTTAGACCTTCACCCTTCATTTTTATCTTTTCTTCAGACTTTAGAATTAGCACAAACTTTGAATCAAGAAAAAATTAATCAAGAAGAACAAGCTTTGATGGAAAGTTTAACGGAAGAGTTATCAAAGCAAGATTTGACTCAAATGGTCGAAAAATCATTGGTTTTTCGATTGGGGAAGATAGATGCAGAGGCGTTTTTCTGTTTCTTGGAAAATTTGAGTTTGAAATATGATATTGCCTCTCAAAATTTTCCCCATCTTCAAAAATATCATGAGTTTATTCATCAGAAAAACAAAATCAATCAGACTGAGTTATGGCAAGAGATGCAATCTATCTTGGAAAAATTAGAATCTCAAACAAGTTCTTCAAGCGATGAGAAAGAATATTTGAAATTAGCAGAGGGTTTAAGACTTCTTCAGAATCTTTCTGAACTTCAACTGACGAAAAAAGAATGGGGAAAGTATCACAGTGAAATTGAAGATTTCAGAAAAATAGAAGAACGACTTAAGAATTTTTTAAATACTCATGGCATTCGATTAGAAGGGCTTTCTTTTGGGAAAATGTTTCTACCTTGCGAAGCTTTTTATCAAGAAACCACGAAACGAGATCAGATCCTGTTTGACAATACTTTTAAAGAGCTTCAAAAAAGAGATGCAAAAGCATGTGCTCTTATTGTGGGAGGCTTTCATATCGAGGGATTGAAACAGCTTTTTAAAGAGAAAGGAATTTCTTATGTTGTTTTGACGCCTATGACGAAAAATATTAATGGGAACAGCAGTTATATTGATTTGCTACTTGCAAAGAGAACGTCTTTAGATTTTTTCTTAGAAAGAAATGTCAGTCATTTGGATGTCATGAGTGCTTTCCCAAATCGATTAACAGATGGTTTGCGAGAAGGAGTTACTCTAGCTGGTTTAGAAGCATTGGTTCCAAAATTAGAGCGTAAATATAAAGATTTGGTTTTGACAGTACATGTGTTGCAAAAATTATGTGAAGAAATTCCCCATGCAAGATGGGAGAACACCCCATTAGGGGAAGAGGTAAGTCTTGAAGTCGAAGTATATGGATTTATATATCGGTTTCGGCTTATACGAAATATAAAGAAATCATCCACTGTTTCATTTAGCGCTGATGATGAATTAATGAAAGGAATTTATATTGCTCATGTGAATGCTTCCCCCATGAGGGCTCATGAAGTGAAAGTGAATTCTTCATTAATTAATTGGGAAGAACTTCAATTGGCCTATGGTAGAAAACAAGTCAAATTAATTCGGAAAATCATGGAAGGTAATATTTCATGCGATTTTCAACTGGTTGTTTATCCAGGAGCGGCTTTGATGACTGCAATCGAGGCAAAAGATTTAGAAATAGATTTATTAAGAGGAATGATAATTGAAGCTTTAGCTGAATTATCACGTTCAAAGCCGGGGATAGCTTTTCCCCCTTATACTGTTTTCCAGATTCGAATTACTGGATCCGATGTGCTTGGAAGTTTTTCTCCACGGCAAAGCGCTTCTCGGGTAGAAGTTCATCCCATTGCTTTTTTAGATAAAGTTCTTTTAAAATATGCCCTTCGTGAGGGATTTGATTATGCCTGTGGAACAGGTGGCCAACAAGAAAACGATAGACGAAAGGTGATAGAGCGTAATCGGGAATACTTTGCCCATCTTAGCGATGAGGAAAAAGCAATATTATTGGATCATTTTTCTTCACTCAATCCGAATGGGGTGGATACTGGAAATGTAGATGGAATTATTTTTTCTGAAGCTCGAAGGGTTTCTGAAGAGACAGAACGTTTATTAAGAGATTTATCAACAGGGGCTCAGATAAATAGATTAGAGAGAATATCAAGAGAAAGAAATAACTTAGATTTAGAAATAGATGAGGTAATGGAGCGCATTTTTACTATTCCAAAAGACATGTTTCCCTTTATATGGAGTTTGATCTGTGATGATGCACGTTTGGCTGGTTTTCACCCTTCCCATTTTCCTGGTTTAGGATTTCGAGAACAAGTAATTCTACTCAGTCGTATTTCCGATGAAAATTTTATCTCCTCTTGGAAAGCAAAAATTCATGAATCTAAATTTTTAACTCCTATTTTTGGGGTTGATGGAGTATTTCAAATAGATTCTGGCAAGGCTTTTATTGAATGGTTAAGGCAGACACAAACTCTTTTGAAAAAAGTTTCTTTAAATAATAAAGATTTGGAAGATATTTTTAATTTGGAAAACCCTACTGAAAAAATAGATGGTGCTATTTTGGCAGCATTGATGGCTGTTTCTCTTCGTATCCGGAGTCAAATTATGAATGCACTTTTTGAAAAGATTAGACAAACCCGTTTAACAAGAATCCCTCATTTTGTGGCTCCATTTCTTTTTCAAGTTCTCGAAGAATATTTTATTGCGATAGGATCAAAAGAAACAGCCCCTATGCTAGATGTTTTGGAGCATGAGCCTGATCAATTTCGTGGGGGTATCCATGCATCTTGTCTTTTATTGTCTAAAATTAATTCTGCTAGTTTTAAGGAATTAGAAAATGTGTGGAAGAATGGATATACCATCCGACAGAAGCGGGAAGAAGAAGCAAGAGCTGCTTTACCTGTATTACAAGTCCTGGTCTCGTATGGATTTCGTCATGAGATTCGTGTTGAACATCCTACAGACGTTAAGAAATATATCCAATCATTACAAGGGTATTATCCTGATGAAATGCTTGCTCTTGTAAAAACATTATTAGAAATGGGGAATGTTGAAGTGACTGTGACTGAAGGAGGACAGAGAGTTGAAGTAAATTCTGAGTGTATAGGTGAAGGAAATCTTTCGGAAGATCAAGTCCAACTCTTACAGAATTTTATCCGAGAAAACTTGAGAGGATCCCATGGTTTATTTAAACGTCAGAATTTTTGGTCTCAAGCACCTCCTCAAGAAATAAAAATTGAGATTACAAATCAATTAGATACTTTAGGGTGTGCTCCCTTTTGTCTTTACTCTTCTCAAAAAACTGTAAAAATTTCTCCATTGGCTTTTCTAGATCAAGTCCTTTTTCAAGATGCCTTACGTCATGAAGTTGATCATTTCTCAGACATGCTAAGAAAAGATCCTAAAGCTTTAGAAGAGAGAGTGATTGAAAATGATAGACGTTTCTTCGACTCTTTAGATCTGGAGGAGCAGCTCAAACGTCTTTGGCTTTATTCTGATAAAAATCCGAATGGTGTGGATATGAAAGATGCGCAAGGAAGAGATGTTTACCCTGAATTAGAAAGCGCTTTTGCAAAAAGATATGGATTTGCGTATGCATCACCTACAGTCAGAGATAATATATGGCGCTTTATTAAAGCGTATGGGCAGGGTCAAATTGATTTAAATCGTGCTTTATTTTTAGAGAGAGATCAGATTATTACTTTCAGAGATTTTTTTTATACGGCTCCTGCTCAGGCATTGAATCTATGGTTAGAAACTACGGCTGGAAGAAAAGATGAAATAGACGTTTTAAATGAACTCTGGGGAATTTTCTTTAACTTTAAACTGGCTATACCTAAATTCCAACGTATAGAAGATTCATTGATAGTGAGGTTTTTAACTATGAAATTAGATAGGACTAAAACGAGTGATTCAGAAATTATTTTAAGTTCTACGGAATATTGCATTCTTGCTCGGGAAATTCCTGATGAAATTTTAAGAGTCTTAATTTCTTCGCAAGGGGATCACTATATTTTTAAACCAACTATTTTTATTAGTGAATCACCTGTTCGAGTTTTTCCAAGGCGATCTCACTCTCTGATGATGTCTGCCGCTTAGTTTTCCTCTTATCATTTCTTTTAATCTTGTATACACTTAATTGCTTAAACTTCTCTTTCTTGAGCTTTGGACTATGACAAAAAAACTGCCTAAAATCTTATTTGAAATTTTCTTTCTTGTGATTATTTACGCAAGCGGACTCTATTTCCGTCTTTTGCCACATTTGGAACAGGATCCCCATCTTTTGACCTTTGAGGCAGATATTTGGTATCGGCTAACCATGGCCCAAAATATTTTGGATCATGGACATATGCCAGATCATGATATTCGCTATGAGTCTTATGGCTATGTCCCTTTTTGGTATCCACCTCTGGGGCTTTATGCGTTAGATGGTTTGGCAAAAATCTCTCATCAGGATTTACCGACGGTTGCTTCGCGTATTGTCCCATGGATTGAATCTCTGGCACCGCTTTCTCTCTATATTTTTTGCCGATTCTTGATGGGAATGGGTGTTGCTGTTCTTGCTACTTTATTTCTTGCTTTAACACCTTCATTTGTTTTTTGGACGGGGATTTGTGATGTTCAGTCATTTGTTTTATTTATGACACCTTTGGTTTTGCTTCTATGGATTAAGCATGTGGAGTGGAGAAGTTCTGAACTCTCACGTCGACTTGCAAAATGGTTTCGTATTTTTCTATTAGGAGGACTTTTAGCAGTATGTTTCATGACGCATCTTTTCTATTTTTTACTTTTAGCTTACTTGGCCCTTGTTACCATTGCTCTTTCTTTTGAAAAAATCGCAAAATTTAAACTATGGATTGATCTGGTTTTTGTCATTGCTATTTCTCAATTGATCACAGTTTTTTGGTGGTATCCCACCAACCTTTATTGGTGGTGGATTAAATCGATTGTGACCTCTTGTGGGAATTACGCGGCAGGAAAGAAACTCAGTGATTATGGGATTGTGGCTGGAATTGCGGGCTTGTATTTTTTTCTTCTGATTGTTTTTAGAATCTTTTCTAGAAAAACGAATCCTTTGAAATATGGCTGGGTGGTTTTTTTCTGGGCATTGATTCCTCTTTTTGAAACCCATAATGAAACTTTCTTAATGCTTTTCAAAAAAGATGAACTTGCTTGGTCAACGGTGTGGAAACCTTTGGAGGGTTTTCGCTTTTATTGCTTCCTCGCTCAGCCTTTGGCTATAGGTTTTGGTTTGATGATGATGGATTCTGTTCGAAAATTATTTAATGTGGGATTTTCTAGAAAAAAAGTTCTTACCCTGATTCCTATTCCATTGATTTTTATTTTAATGCTCATCGATATTCAAATCAATTTTGGTTTTTCAGATCGTATGAAGAATGCTGGATTTACTATGGAAGAAATTCGTGCAGGGCAGTGGTTTCGTGAGCATTCTAAACCGACAGATCGTATTATTGCAGATTATTATCGAGCCCAAATGTTTGGAGGATTTTCAGGGGGAAGGGCTTTGCTGGGAATGGCGTTTCCTTTAAGAAATGTAACTTATCCTTTTATCAGCCAGAATAATTATACAGTGCCCATGGATGTTTATCGTATTTACACGACAGATAATCCTGAAGAAGCTGTTGCCTTGATGAAGCGCTATAACGCGACACATCTTTTTGTTTCAGAGAATATGGGAACAAATGGGAATTTGATTTTTTATGGATTTGGAATTCCGTATAATTTTAAAACTTTACAAGACGAGCGTTATTTCAAAGCTGTTTATCAGGAAGAAGGTAAAGCGGTGATTTTAGAAAGAGTAGTTTGAGCTAATATTTGAGGGTTTATGCTTAACTTACAAACCGTTTAACAGATAATTTTTTGCCATAAATGCTAAAAGGGAATCCAGCTTAAAACTGGATTCCCTTTTTTGGATCAAAATAAATTAATACTTCTCTTGTTTCATGTCTGCTTGAGGCGGCCCTACAAAATTATCGTTTTTACCCCCTGAATATTGATTGTCTTGAGGGTAGCTTTCTTTCCCTTGATATGCAGGTTGTTCATAAGAAGGTTTTTCATAAACAGGCGCAGGTGCATCATATTTTGGTTGATCCATGCGTGGAGCTTCTTGCATGGGAGGCGCCTGATATTTTTCTTCTTTGTAAGAAGGCTGAATAGGTGTCTGATATTCAGGTTTAGAGTATTGTCCTGGGTCCTCATAACTCTTCTGAGGAAATTGTTCCCCCTGAGGAATAAAAGGAGCTTGTTTCTCATAAGAAGGCTGTTCCCATTTAGGAAAATTTCTCTTTTCTTCTGGAAAAGAAGGTTGAATCACGGGAGGTTGATATTCAGGTTTAGGATATCGTTCTCGATCTTCATAACCTTTTTGTGGAAATCGTTCTTCTGGTTGGGGAATGTAGGGAGGAACTCTTTCCTCATCTCCATGCCAAACAGGAAATTCTTTGGGTCTCACTTCACTTGGAGGAGGTGTGAAGATGGGGCCCTCTGTCAAAATTTCCGTAGGGAATGTTATAGGTGGAGAAAAAGTATCCGGTGGAACAGTCCAAATGGGAACACCCGTAATAGGTCCTAAAGTTCTTATAGGAGGTCTTGTTGTTATAACAGGAGGAAATGTCCCCAGTGGTGTAGGGGGTCGAGTTGTAAGCATAGGAAAAGTTCCGCCGGGTATAGGAGGACGAGTGGTTAATGGAATAATTGTTATAGGTCCTGGGGATAAAGTAAATGCTGGTCTAGGAGGCCTTGTCGTAATAGGAATAGCAGTGCGAAGAGCATCAGGATTAATACGATCATCAGGTCTCAAGCCGCCTAAAGGAGGTCTTGGGGGCCGTGTGGTAACGGGAATAGCAGTACGAAGTCTTTCAGGATCGATGTCTCCTGGATTAAAAGTAGGTCCAGGTCTAGGAGGTCTTGTGGTAACGGGAATAGCAGTACGAAGTCTTTCAGGATCGATGTCTCCTGGATTAAAAGTAGGTCCAGGTCTAGGAGGTCTTGTCGTAATAGGAATAGCAGTACGAAGTCTTTCAGGATCGATGTCTCCTGGATTAAAAGTAGGTCCAGGTCTAGGAGGTCTTGTTGTAATGGGAATAGCAGTACGAAGTCTTTCAGGGTCAATATGATCGTCAGGTCTGAAACCACCTAATGGGGGTCTGGGCGGCCTTGTCGTAATGGGCACGGCAGTGCGAAGAACATCTGGGTCAATATGATCATCTGGGCGAAATCCTCCTAAAGGAGGGCGTGTAGATCTTCCCCCACTGGGAGGAGATGTAGGCCTCATTCCACTTCCGGGAGGTGTTGAAGGTCCGCCTCTGCGTCCATCGCCAGGTCCTGAAGGGCCACCGCGTCGACCACTCCCATCTCCTGGTCCTGATCGTCCCGGTCTAGGTCTTTCCCAACCAGGACCGCCTCTATAGTGCCCGCACCAGTCCGTATGAACATGCATAAAAGGAATTTCGTACCAGAATCCATAGTAATAGTAGTAATGTGCATAATCAAATCTAACAGGGGGTGCAGGAGGGGGTGTAGGTATTGGGAATTGAATATAAACGCGTCCGTATCCACCGCCTAAACCCGTTAAATTTAAAATAGTGATTTGCCATGTGGTGCCGTTTGACAATTGTCTGGGGGATACATAAAAGTTGAGAATAAGGGGTGAAGTTCCATCCATTCTTGCCTGATAAGTTCTAGCTCCTGGTCCACGAACGAGCAATGTTAAAGCCGGGGCAGGACCTCTCCAAAGAGCCATGACCCTTACAACACCTGGAGCATAAATATTTAAGGTGTAAGATGTGTTTTGTCCAGGATCAGAACCTGCATCAAAAGCAAAATCAAGAGTGCCTGGACGATAAGAATCCGAAAAAGAGACTTGAGATTGAACAAAGGAGAAAACAAGAAGAGCAAACAAAAAACAAAAAGGCTTACGCATGGCAGTCCACCTACGATTTAAGGTTAAGCCCCCATACAAATATAACGCAAGAATTGTATAAAAACCTTTAGCCAAAAGCAAGAAAAATGAGAATTTCAGATGGGGCATAATATCCGATTTAGATTGACCTTTTTAAGATAAGTTTGCTTTAATCGCTTTGTTTACTCTAAGGGAAGCTTGTGAGAACCGAGCGCGGCCCCGCCGCTGTAACTGGGGACGAAACCCTCAAAGCCACTGTCCTGATATTGATTGGGGTGGGAAGGCGAGGGGAGTAGGATGATCCAGGAGTCAGAAGACCTGAGTGGAACAAAAAACAATGTAGTTCCTTCGTGGGAAGGTAAGATGAAAAATTATTTCCAGGCAAAGTGTTTGCAAAGTGTTTCTTTTTAAAATTTTAAAATAGCCCATTCCGAACTTTCGGCTTGGGTTTTTTTATTGCCTATCTTTTTCTTTCCTCGTAGGTCTAAAGAGTCCTTCTATGAAATATTTTAAAATTGCTTTGAGTTT
>JAYRIK010000095.1:0-1832 GCA_041906865.1 Candidatus Auribacterota bacterium | reverse complement strand
TACTTATTTGTTTGCGGAAGTCGAAATTCACGGCATGGATTTTTTACACTGGAATTGCGATCTGAAGTGCCTTTCGACTTCTCGTACATCAATTGATAAATTTCAACACTTAACTGAGCAATCTCTGTCGCTTTATTGTAGGATTCTTTTTCATCTTTTTCAGACATTCCTTGATAAATTGAATCTATCTCACGCAACTCTTGATACTGATTCAATAGTCGTTCTTTTTTTGATTGAGCCACTTGAAAAAACTGACGAAGTTGATCTGGAGTCATCTGAGAATCATCGACTACTTTTTTTAAAGGATCTATTTGTGATAAACTTTCTATAGCTTTCGAAAAATCTGAATTCATCATCTGTTCCAAAGTGTAAAAACGGCAATTCGCCGATGAAATACATACTTCAATTTTTTTAGATTTATTTTCTACAAAGAATTTAGAATGAACTGCACTTTCATATCGTCCAACCAAATTCACTTGAAATTTTAAATAGTCTTGCAATTTTGCATCTAATTTATTCAGTTTACTAATAAGAATTTCATTCGTTAAACTTTTGGACCAAGATCTTAATTTTGTTAAAGAGTCTGACAGTTCACATAAAACTTCTTTTTTAGAGTGACTAAAAAGTGAGTTCTGCAAAGTTTTAATATTTTGTCCAGAAGCATTGTATCGCAAATAAGGTGTTAAAATTTTTTTCAAGCTTAACTGAAAGGATTCAGCCTCGGGGCTTCCGATCATTGGAAATGCCGGATCATCATTTTTTAATCGAGCCTTCAAAAAAGCGTCTTCAAGGTTGTTTGAATTTTTCATCGCTTTCCATAAGTTGACAGAAAAGGAATTCTTATGATTGTACGCAAAATCATCTGGCGCTGCTGCAGAAATAAGACAAGTGTGGTCATCTTTTAAAAGCTCGATACTGAGACCAGAAAAACAACTCATATCTAAAATTGCTAAAGGAACTCTTTTCCTCTTTGCCACTTCCTGCAATTTACGAAGTGCTGTGACTGAAACTTTGGGTGAATGCCCTTCTTCTTTATTGAATTCGTTTAAAGTCGATCCGGCATATAAAATCTGATGATCAGAACTACCTTCCTTTGGATAAGCGCCATGAGATTGAAGGACGATTGTCAATTGATCCTTGGAACTCAGTTTTCCACTTTCAATTTTTTCAATATAGTCATTCAATTGTGCTTCAAAAGAATCTTTTGTAAAAGGAGCACAACAAGATCGAGGATGAGAATCATTGTTTTCAGGCTTCTTGAAAAGACTTTGCAATTGATTAGAAAGCATTGAAACAGATTTATCTTCGTCAGAGGGTTCTCCGTAACTGATCTGAATATTGTAAGCAGGATGACTTTTCATCAAACTCGATGCTGCTGCCGAAGGATATTCAAAGGGATCTATCCCCTGCCGCACCTTCTGTTGATCACCACCTGCTCCCAGCAACCAAACATAAGACTGATCGGCACGACTGTGGATCGAAAAATAAATGCTTATAAAAAAAATGAATACTTGAATCATTCCATGCCCTGGTTCGTTTTACAGTTGATCAAACCTAAACTTTGAACATGATTCGCTGTTTGATCATGGTTGAAAAATGGAATAACTGATACTTTATTGTCAATTTGAATTTCATTTACATTTTGATCCGGCATAGACTTCACAAAAAACTGACCTTGAATCCACTGACCTTGCATCGGCAAAAGTTGAAAGACATCAGAACTTGTCACCTGCCATGTTTTTTCATTATTTGTCTGAGGATCTGTCACTAATACCAAGCGCTGATTTTTTAGCAACAACTTCCCCATCAACGAGTATTGAGGACACTGTGTT
>JAYRIK010000094.1:0-3422 GCA_041906865.1 Candidatus Auribacterota bacterium | reverse complement strand
TCATCACCTTTGGGCCCCCTTTTTCTGTTGTTTTTACAGATTGACTCTCTACAATTGCAGCAGTTGGATCTTCATTTCTATTCATTAACTCACCTTACGCACGCATAGCATTTTCTCTTAAAATTTTTAATTCACGGAAAGCTATCTGATTTGCTTTCAAAATCAGCTGATATTTCAAAGCAAAGTGATTCAAAGTTGTTCGAATTTTTAAAAATTCAAGCTTGCAATAAGAGACAATTGATGCGAAAATGGGATTCTTTTGAGAACGAACAACCTTTGTTGGCGATTTTTCAAGGCGAGTATGTTGCTTTATCGATTTGTGATCATCTTCTATACGTCACCGTTTTTGGGAGATTGCATAGATGCGGTCAGCATCGCTATTTAAATCGTTTGTCACAATGTGTAAAATTCCTGTAGAGCCGTCTTCGTTTTTGAAGATCTTTGTCACTCAAGCGACAGGAAAAGCAAGGTCTTTAAGCCAGACCTGTCTTTTTTCTAAATCTTTGAAAATTAACGAGTTGAGATTGTGATCCTGACCTCTTTTCCTCTCTTCTTCCGAAAAAGCAATGAATCGATTAGCCTTTATGCCAAAAATGAAAAATTTGTTTCATTCATCGTGAATGAATGCCATGTTGTCCTTAGCTCCAAACCAATGATCAGCAAGCACATCATCAAATAAAACCTGATTTAAAACGGCCTGCTTTACAAGTGCTCTAAAGTGCTGATTTTTAGTAATAGAGGCCTGTCTTTTTTCTTTTTTTGTTTTTACATCGCAAAAATGTCAATCTTTACTTATAATTTCATAGCCTATTGGAAGAGCTATTTCACCATAACGCACCAAGCATGATAAAATGTTCACCCCCTTAACACAGCGCCCTTTCGCATGAGAAAAATGCCAGCTCATGATTTCATTCTCATCTGTGTAAGGTTTCTCTTCAATTGCATCATCGATAATCAGTCCTCCTCCTTTGACTTGTTCATGTCTATGGACATCCGCCTTGACATATTGCCACAAGTCTTTTGAACCATAATCATTGCGATTTAAAAATCTTGTAATCTGATCATGGCTAACCTCACCTTCTAAAAGGTTTGAAAGTCCAATAGCTGTTGCATATTGGTTTTGACAAATGAGGGAATCGGTAGAGATGTCTAGAATGTCCTGAGGCATTTTTCCTCCCTTTTTCAGAAAGAAATTTATACTTTCAAAACACTTTTTTCAACTCTTTACTGCGTAAGGTGAGTGAGTAATGGAAATAAACACGATTTTAGGTTGTTTAAAGAAAGCAAGGTAAGGTGGACTAAAGAGCGCTGTGGAATAACTGACAGTGGATATACGGGTATAAAAAAACTGCAAAGCAATACAAAGCTTCCAAAAAAGTCCAGCAAGAAAAAGCCTTTGACACTGGAGGAGAAAAAGGAAAATCGAAAAATATCCTCTGATCGTGTTATGAACGAAAATGTGATGGGCAGTTTAAAGAGATTTAAAATTATTAATGACAGATATAGGAATCGAAGAAAAAGATTTGGATGACGATTCAATTTGATCGCAGGAATTCACAATTTTGAGCTACTCTGATGTTTCGAAAGAAGTCTATTTCATTTTCTTTCTCTAGCTCTGCAAGACGGCTTTGTTGTAGAGCAGAGGTCTCTATCGCTTCACCCACGATGTCCATGATAAGGGCTATCTTATCTTTATCACTCTTTTTCGTTTGCATCAGGGTGACAACATGCCCATAGGCTTTTACAAAGTCTGGGTCTTGTTGCAATCGAGTGGAATGAGGGGGGGATGAGCAGATAGGGTATGAGGTATTCAGTTGCATATTTTCTCCTTTTTTTATGGTTGATAGATAGCAATAATATCTCTTTAACGTCTGATAATATTTATCTCTCCGGCTTCATGCTGGAGCGTTGTAAAATTTGATTGATTCACGGTCGATCGGGCACCAAAAATGGATTGCACATTTTGATTCCTAACACCCTCTTAAAAGAATGGAGCTTGATCTTCATTTTTGAATGACTTTGGTTAAAAGGTACTGAAATTGCATGCTTTTAAGCTGGCATTTCTCTTAAATGTTTCAGAATCATGAATTGGAAGCTGATTAACGAAACGACGGTAAACCCTAAAAGAAAGAACAGGGAGCCAAATGAACTAATTCCTACACAAGCGGCCAGAATGGCAAGACCCAGTAGCCATACAATATTGCCAAAGAGTTGGCGCAATTGACGGACTTGGATTCCCAAAATTTCATCTGGACTTACGCGAAATTCGGAATTTTGGGATAATAGCCAAAAAAATGTGGGAATGATGATGGGTCGTAAAAAAAAGTCAATCGAATGGATGACTGCCAGTTTCTGCTTTGCACTCAAACAAACTACACGCTGACCTATTGTGCAGAACATAAGAATGGAGTCAGTCATGATGCAATTAATCGCTATCTTGCTAAAGATAGATTAACGCCTGCATTGGTGTGGGAACATGTTAAAAATGATAGAGATCAAGGCGAAGAAGGCTATCTCATTTTTGATGATGTAGTGCTAGATAAAAGGGACTCTAGATCAATTGAGATAACAAAATGGCAATACAGTGGAAATGAAGGAAAAGTCATTAATGGAATTGGAGTTGTGACATGTGTGTATGATCAGCCAAGGGTTAAAAAATTTTGGGCGATTGACTATCGAATTTATTCTCCAGAAGATGATGGTAAAAGTAAGCTACAACATGTCTATGATAGGCTGAAGAATGCGATCTTTAGCAAAAATCTCACGTTTAAAACGGTCCTCATGGATACTTGGTACGCCACAGACTTTCTCATGAAAGAGATAGATCGTTTAGGAAAGATATTTTACTGCGCAATTAAGTCAAATCGATTAGCTAGCCCTGTCGATCAAAGGTATGAATATAAACAAGTTAAGGAATTAGAGTGGTCTAAAGAGGCCCGAGAGAAAGGAATTCGCATTCACTTTAAACGTTGGCCGCAGTTTAAACACTTGCAGCTGTTCCGCATTGAGGTATCATCAAACCGAACGGATGATGTCGTGACAAACGATTTAGCTCAAATAGATTCAAATGCCGCACAAAAAGAGTATGGCATTCGTTTTATGATTGAGCAGCTGCATAGAGAATTAAAGCAAGTTACTGGTATTGATCAGTGTGAATGTAGAAAAGGAAGAATTCAAAGAAATCACATTGCTTCTGCTTTCCTTGTTTGGATAAAGCTTAAGCAAATTGCTTATCAAACAAGCCAAACAGTTTACCAATTGAAGGAAGGACTTTTGAAAAGTTATCTCATCAATCAACTCAAAAACCCATACATTCCTATGAATTTCGCGTAAGTCCAGTTCATTTTTGATGATTTTGGAAACAAAATGAAAAATCAAATTTAAAATACCATAACTTATTCACAAAAGGGTGAACTTCCTGC
>JAYRIK010000093.1:0-2784 GCA_041906865.1 Candidatus Auribacterota bacterium | reverse complement strand
TGTTCTTTTTCAACATACACTCCCGCAATCACCAAAGGACCAAAATAGTCCCCCTTACCACTTTCATCAATTCCAATATGAGAATAACCTGATTCCACTGCAAACATGGCTTCATAGCCAAAACCCACACGTTTCAAAATCTCAGGCTCAAGAAAGAATTGTACAAAATCTGATGTTCCTTTGCCTTGAACAACTAGCTTCCCTTTTTCATAAAGAACAAGATTCACTTCTTTTACAAAAGCACCCCATTGGGCATAAGGGACATCTCTAAAATGATACTCTTTTTCAACCAAAGCTTTTCTAAGGGATTTGGCTTCTTGATCGGTCACCGTACATACATAATAGTTTTTTTGTGCCATTGTAATTTTACTCTAAGATAAAAGGGCCTTATTATGTAACAAAATGAGGGCCGAAACTAGAATATTTTATCATTTCGTAGTGGAATTTTGAGGAGACTTCGCTTGAATTTCTTTAAGTGTCACGGGAACATATTTAAATCTGAGATCTATCATGGTCGGGTCTTGACGTTTTTTCTTTAAATCCTCAAGAATCGAAAGCAGTCGAATGAGACGACTTTCATAATCAGAGCTCCCCAAATGAATGATCAATCCTGAAGTATTTTTTAAAACAACATCTTCTTGATCTGTCAAATCAACATATTCCAAATCAAACATTTTCTTAAGAACAGAACCCGAAAAGATTTCTAGCACCCTTAATGCTTTCAATAAACCTGGACTCTCGATACGCTTGCGCTGATGGAGATCACTTTGAGGTAATTCAATACGAATCAAAGGATACACAGGACTAAGCTGCTTCACTTCAGAAAGAACAACTCCTTCAGCATCTAAAAGCCAAATATGCTCTTCATTTTCATGAGAAACAACTTGAGCAATGGGTTCTCTTTCTAAAACCTTTACAAAAATTTGATTGGGTAATTGCTTCCATATTTCTGCCTTTTTCAAAAGAGGTTCTTCATTAAGGAGTCTTTGTGCTTCCATCAAATCTAATTTAAAAATATTTCTTACTTCATTCAAATGAGCCCGATGGATCACTTCATCCTTAGAAAAATTTTTCAATCCTTGAACAGAAATGGTATCAATCGAAAAATAAGGATCTGCACACAAAATATTCCACACACGAAAAGATAGCCATATTAAAAGGGCTAAATCTAATATAAAAAGAGCGGCTCCTAAGAAAAATCGGCCTACAGATTTCCAGAAAGAACCCGAACGGGATCCATAAAGCTTGTCAAATCTAGAAGCCCGAATAGGAGATTTAGCAACGTACTGTCTAGGACGAACCATAAGCCAAACCTCTCCTAAGTGCCATTTTCAAAATACGATCACATAAATCTTCAAAGCTAATACCCATAGCACCGGCTGCTTTTGGAAGAAGACTGGTTTGAGTAAAACCTGGGATGGTGTTTACTTCTAATACCCAAGCAGTCCCCTGTTTATCGAGCAAAAGATCAACTCTGGCCAAATCCCTACAGCCTAAAGATTGATACGCTTTTAAAGCAATTTCTTGAGCTTTATGAAATTCTTTTTCAGGAATAAGTGCAGGCACTTCATATTGTGTATGCCCTGGACTGTATTTAGCTTCGAAATCATAAAAAGAACGATCTGTTTTAATACGAAGAACCGGAAGAACATCCTCTCCCAAAATCCCAACTGTTAATTCATCCCCTTCTATATAAGCTTCTATGAGTATTTCATCTGTAACCTTTGAAATTCGCGTAAAAGCATCTGGCAGTAAAGCCTGATTTTGAACAATTTCAAGGCCAATGCTAGAGCCTTCAGTGGTTGGTTTAAGAACAAGAGGAAATGGAATATTTTGTATTTCTTTCTTCAAATGTTCTAAATTTTCAAAATGTCCACAAGCCCAAGCAGGAGTTGAAAGTCCAGCTTTTTCAAATTCTTTTTTGGCCAATTCTTTATGAAGGGCTACAAAACTCGCCGTTGGATCAGACCCCGTATAAGGGATATGGCATGACTCTAAAATCTTTTGAACAGTCCCATCCTCTCCAAATTTTCCATGAAGCGCAATAAAAGCAGCTTGAATATTCAAAGACTTTAGCTGGTTTTTCAAATCATCCATTTGCGTTATTTCAACAACGTCATAATTTTTTGATTGTAGAGCTTGACTAATAGCTTTTCCAGAACGCAATGAAATTTCTCTTTCACGCGAAGGGCCACCCATAAGAACAGCCACTTTAATCTTTTGTTTCTCTTTCATAATTTTTAAAAAATAAACTCCTAAACTTCAGATTTTTGATTTTTCAAACATCTTCTCCAAAGACTTCTACTTCATTTTCTAAAAAGATATTCTTAGATTGATAAATCTTCTGTCTCACTTTTTCAATAAGCGTTAAAACATCAGAAGCCTTGGCTTTTCCTTTATTCACAATAAAATTAGCATGTTGCGAAGAAATTTGAGCATCTCCTACTGCAAAATCTTTGAGTCCAGCATCATCGATCAATTGTCCTGCAAAATTGTTTTCAGGATTCTTAAAAATACAACCTGCGTTTGGAAGCTTGGGATAACGCATGGAACGTTCGACTTTAAGTTCAAAAACTCTTTTTGAAAGTTCCCTTATTTCATTTTTCTCTAAAAGGAACTTTGCTTCAAGAGCGATTTTGCCTTTCAATGCTTCACAACATCGATAGCGTAAACCCAATTTTTCTTTTGAAAAGAGCTCTAAAGAACCATCTGGATTTAATGCGAGAACTGAATGAAGTCTTTCTCCAATTTCTGTTCCATAGGCTCCTGCATTAAAATGAAGGG
>JAYRIK010000092.1:0-2983 GCA_041906865.1 Candidatus Auribacterota bacterium | reverse complement strand
TCATCCAAAGCCAAGAGGGTCGATTGATAAAAAAATAAGCCCCTGGAAATTTTGAGAATAGATCCATGCTAGATACCAAAAAATTCAAAAAAATCTCATTCATCATATTCAAAGGAACAGCAACAAAATCAGAAAAACCTAAAAGCCCCACAACAAAACCTACATTCATAACAATGCCCACCAGAGGAACAGCCAATAAATTAGCCAAAACAGTAACAGGAGAAAAAATATGAAAATGATAGGCAATCAGAGGCAAAACACCTATCCAGACAGCGAGAGACCCGCTCAGTGTTTTCACAGACCATTGCATTATTTTTGAAAAAATGAGTTCTTTTTTGTCCATCAGAAGCGGGAAAAACCGTTCGGGTATTTTATGCAGAAAAACTAAATCTTTTTCAAGAATGGGTGTGAGAAAAATTAAAGAGATGAGACAAAGAAAAGAAAGTTGAAAACCTGGATCGAATAAACTTAAAGGATTATAAATCAACATCCCCAACGCAGATCCTCCCAAAGCATTGCTTAAATTACTTTTTCTTTTCAGAATCCGTCCCATCAGAAAAAATGTGGCCATAATTGCTGAGCGCAAAATAGGGGGAGCCAAACCCGTCATAAATGAATAAATCCAAATAGACAAAAGAGCTAAAAAATAAGCTCCTGTTTTAGGGAAAGACAAGAGCCCTAGCACAAATAAAATACACAGAAGTATGACCGTCAAATGAAGCCCTGAAATCGACAAAATATGAATGGTACCTGTATAGAGAAAAGAACTTTTCAGTTCAGGACTAACATTTTCCCTGGAACCTACAATCATCGCTTGTAATAAAGGCAAAACTGTTGAATCGCTTGAAATTCCTTTTTCAAGATTACGATTTGTAAATTGTCTGAATTGTTCAATCCTCTTTCCAAAAGAAATTTGATCACTCACCAAAGGACGAATTGCCTTAGCATTTGAAACTTTCAGCACAAGAACAACTCCCTGACTTTTCAACCAAACAGGAAAACCTTCTTCATGACTAAAATCACTGAAAGGCCTTTGAAGAATCTTTCCTTCAAGTTCTATTTTGTCAAAACGACTAAGTAAACAGTTTTCTCCACCTTTCACAAGTACTTTCCCATTTGCAGGAGGCCACTGTTTGTCTTCACAAATGGAATGGACATCTACCATGATTTGCTTAAGCCCAGAAATCTGAACAAAATCTAAAACTTTACCCTGAATTTGAACAAATGTTTTAGCTTTAGAAAGTTGATCAACACGATGAGAGGAAGGGAAATAAATCTTAAAATCATAAAGAAAAACCCCCAGCAAAAAACATATTCCTAGAAGGCAAATATTTGGGATTTTCTGACTCTTTAAAAAAGGAAAACATATCAAAAGAATCAAACCCAAAATCCATAGTCCAACAGCTAAACTAAATGGAAGAAAAGAAGCTATAAAAATTCCGATGGCAAGAAAAATAGCGAGAACAAGAAGAGGGTGTTTTATCATAAATACGGGTGACGCTCGACGGGGCGCCCCACCGAGCGCAACTTTTGCTGAGCACGGTGGGGCTGACGAGCGGCAGGACCCGACACCTTATCAGAGAATATACTTCTATGCATACCAACCGTCACCCCCCATAATCCACGATTTCTACAGAAATAGCCTGCATGGAGATTTTAGCTAAATGGAGAATAGGAATGGTATCTGACAACCAAACCTTTACAAGACGATCTTGATAAATACCTCTGTATCGCTTACACGGGAAAAAACCCTTTTCAACCGCAATGGACCCTTCTCCATCAGGTTTAAAATCAATTTGAAAAAAATCATTCATTTCGGCTTTTTCAGGATGAATTTCTTTAACATTCCCTCCATCATTAATTCGAATTGAAATCACCTTTCCTTCATTTAAATCAATCAGCTGCTCCGAATCAGAAATCTGTTTATCTTTATCAAAGCTTGTAATTTTGAGCGTGAGTTTCTCATCTCCTTTAGCAACAACAGCTGTACGCGTCAATAGTCCATCGCTGGATTTCATTAAAATCCACTGCCCCACCTTCGTATTTTGATAAAAGTCCGATATTTTTAAAGCTTGTGCTTGTTGCGTCATGCATAAACATAGAAAAAGTAATCCGTAGAAAATTTTCATTTGATACAAACCTTATCTTTAAGATCTTCAAATTTCTTTTGCCCAATACCTG
This sequence comes from Candidatus Auribacterota bacterium, assembly GCA_041906865.1. Classification (GTDB taxonomy): domain Bacteria; phylum Auribacterota; class JACPWU01; order JACPWU01; family JACPWU01; genus CAZXEQ01. Next base: position 802 of record JAYRIK010000092.1, on the reverse strand, counting down.
GAACTTTTAAAAGGTCGTCAACACAAGTAAACACATGTTCCTTGCGATAATCAATGATTCGAGTTGCTAATCCTGGGCCAATACCTGGAAGTCCATCTAATTCAATAACGCTTGCCACATTGATATTAATTTTTACAGGCTCTTTTGGAGGAGGTGTTTGGGAATCGATACTCACAGGTTTTTCTTGTACAACAGCTGCCCCTGGAACAACAATTGTTTGTCCATCCTTAACAAATTCAGCCAGGGGGAGCCCCAGCAAATCTGCTTGAGGTAAAGGCGTTGCTTTTTGGATGGCTTCTATTAATCGCGTGCCTAACCCGACGCGATAAACACCAGGATCCTGAACGGCACCTTTCACAAGAACAAGCAAATCTTCTCTAGAACTCTTAAGTTCTATCACCTGATTGTGGGAACTGCTTTGAAAAACATCTATCCCTGAAAATCGTTTAACTGCAAATAAAGATAAACCCAAAACAAAAATAAAAATGAGAGAAAAAAGAAGAATGCGTTCTTGGCGGGTTAAACTGAACATAAGGTTCTAGCCCACAATTAAATTCACCAATTTTTTTGGAACATGAACAAATTTACGAATCAAACCTTCACCCAGGTATTTCTGAATCTTTTCATCTTGCCGAATCTTTGCTTCTAAATCCGCTGTCTCAATAGAAGCATCCACCGTCAAACGACTTCTCACTTTTCCATTGATTTGAATCACAATTTCAACGGTGTCCTCTTGCAAAGCCTTTTCATCCCAGCCAGGCCAACTCATTTCTCCCACACTTCCCTTTTGACCTAACACTTC
>JAYRIK010000091.1:0-11951 GCA_041906865.1 Candidatus Auribacterota bacterium | reverse complement strand
CTTGTTTGGAACTCTCCTTTAGAAGAATAGCCTCTCTGATTCTTTTCAAAATTTCTTCTATTGATTCCATCTTTTCTAGAATATCTTTGTGAACATTTCTCATCTCACCATCTAGAGCATCTTCATTTACAACGTCTAATTTTTCTCGCAAACGAAGTGCTAATTGATTGATCAATTCTTTTAGAAATTCTTCTCTTGCTTCACTTGGATTAGGGATTGCATCTGCTATTCTGGCCCCTTCAGCTATTGCTCCAGCAAAATCAAAGGATTCATCAGCTTGTTCAAAAGCTTTTAATAACGCCCTAACTTTACCTTTAACAGAATCCAGAGATGGTTTTTGTGCCACAATCAAATAAATAAGGGGGTCTCCTAAAGTTTTGTGATAAATATTCCACCATTCGCTTTTTGGATAATCTTCTGGAATTCTTTTATTCCAAAATATTTGTACCTCATACCCTCTTTTTAGAAGCCATTCCAGTATATATTCATACCCTATGACCCCTTTCAATTGGGAAATCAGCATCCATCCATTTGGACAAAGCAATCTATCAAATTCTTTTAATCTTTCTGAATAAGGTTTTTGATTTTTTTGCTCTGAATCTGTATAAATAAATGCTTCATGTACAAGATCCATGCTCCCATCCTGTAAGCTTTTTAGATCATCCGTAGTTCTCAATCCTTGCCAATGGCTTTGAGGTGTATTCTCTCCACCTGAATAATCCACTGGAGCTGATAAATCCTCTCCAATCACTTGAGCATCTTCAGCAAGCCAAGCTGGTTGAGTTTCTGTATCCAACAAACGTCTGATCCAACCGGCATTTCCAGTCGCAGCATCTAAAACAGAATGAATGGTTCCTACACCTAGAATTTCAGATAACTTTGGTCGAGGAAGCAAAGCAACTTGAGCAGCTAGCCTTTCTAATTCAGCTTGAGCGTCAGCTCGAGCTGATGCTAAAACAGGATACTTTCTTTCCATTTCTTTTCCACTGATCCAACGCATCAATCGACGCATGGCATCACGAAGATGATCATAATTATTCGACTCAAGAAAAGAACTATTCCAAATGCGATGAATGGCAAGTTCATAAGCTTCCCTGTCATCCATTTGGTTTAAATATGTTACGGCAAGCATCAAGTATTGATGAAAAATATAATCTCCCCATTCTTGAATTACCTGTATTCTTTGTTTCTCATCCCCCTCACTGTATCGCTTTTGAAGATACTCATACACCTCTTGAGCAATATAAACAGTAGGTCCTTTACCATCTAATCCCAAATCGTAATAGCCACCTAAAGCTAGATTTGGAACAACAACCACTCGAACATTTTGAAATCCTAAATGTTCGGCAACAACTCCAAATTGTTTTGAAAAACCTTGCTGAAACTCAGCATCTCTCCTTTTAAAAGATCTATCCTCTAACAAAATCTTTTTCGTGTCTAAAACAAATTCTTCAGGTGTTATATCTTTTGCTGTTCCTTCTCTAAACGCAGCTTCAATTGTAGAACTCGCTTCTGAAATTTTTACTTCTTCCCCTGTGTAAGATAGTAAAGTTTCAGATCGAAGAGCGTGCCCTTCTTTGTCTTCTGCAACATCACTTGCTAATTCTTCATCACTTAATTTTAATTCTGCCAAACGAGATAATAAAGCATATCCTGCTTCACCATGGATCGTATCTCTTTCCTCTGGTTTTAAAAATTCAGCGCAACCTACAACACTCAGCTTTTCAAGCACATCTTCAGAAATTCCCCATAGAGGATTTTGAAATACCCTCACAAGTAACCGTGCGGTTAAAATCACATCATCTCTTCCCAAGCTTTTAAATTCCTCTGTACTTAAAAGATGATCAATACCTCTTCTTCGACGAATGGCTTCACTATCTTTCACGCCTGGAACCATAATCACATCTTTTGGAACTCCATTCCTAAATTGAATTCTAACTCGCTCAAAACCACTTCTTTCTTCCAAAGACATAATCCCAGCAGATTTTTCAATAAGATGATGTGCAATTAAAATAGGTCTATCCTTTACATTCCTTCCAATCCCGGGAGCATGAATAATCTGCACAGAATGCTCTCCCAAAAAAGTCATTGCAATCACTACCTCACTGTGTTCAGGAAACATTCTCGTGCTTGCTGTACCCCGAACAGGAGCATAATACTCACCTGCGTTAACATGATGAAGGTGCTCATCTTCTTTAATCCACTCTGCTAATCTTTGAGGCGCTTCACTCCATGATAAATTTTCTATTTTGACATGAGCGACATGCTCGTCGGCAGCAACATCAAGAACAGGTGATCTTTCTTCTGTTTTTATAGGAGCAACAGTTGCCATTAGCTTTCGTCTCTTCGGCAGCAACACTTCGTCTGTCCCCTTTGTCCCTTTACTCTCTTCCTCCCCAAGTTCATACATCACCGCTTGCAAATATTTTGAAAGAAATTTTTTTAAAGTTTTTTCATCGACATTTCCTATCTTCAATCCATTTTGGGAAGTTATCTTTGGCAATGCATGCTCCATACGCACTTTCCTTCCATCCTGTATTGATCGAGCGATCGTATAAGCAAGAAGTTGATTGGCAGCAGAAATAAATCGAGAACCGTTTTTAGAATGGTTTTTAGCTATAAAAGTAAAAACTCGTGTATCCTCCTCTTCTTGAAAAGCTTGGACAGCATAAATGTGCCATTTCCCATTTTCCTCTTCACGATCAAACAAAAGAAATGCGTCTTCAACAATTATTCCTTGCCCTAACTCGTGCGCCATATTGTAAACGGCCATACGAGGATTGGGCAACCCCCTTGCCATCTCATTGAGGGCTTTGGAAGCTTGTTTGCGTTCTTCTTCAGAAAGCTCACTCAATTTTTTAACCTCCGCTTTTCTGAACTCCACAGGAGCGTTTTCCTGCTCTTTGTCTCTGACCGTAGCAAACTGAAAGAATTCAGGTTTTATTTCCCCGCACAAACATAGAATTTGGTCTAACAATTCCCTTCCTTTGACCACATTTTCAAGCTTTGAAATAAACGCATTCACAGATTGAATTTGTTCAATCAAAACTCGCGCATCTTCCATCACTAAATCCAATTCTAGTTTCGTGATCTTACCTTCTGTCTGCTCACTTTGCGGCAAAAACTCATGAACCATTTCGTGAGAAAAGCCTGTGAAGAAAAGGGCTTGGCGGTGAGTTGGATCAGAAAAATTTAAAAGACCTAATAAATTGCAATAACCCTTGGCAGGCTCTTTTTTATCTGAATCACGATCTCTTTTGTGATTTCCAAAAAGGGTTTTATATCTTTCATCTGTGATATCTAATCCAAAATGTAGTTCGATTTCTCCGTTTAAATCTTTTCTACCTTTTAACTTCTCTCGATCTCGAATTGTTTGACTAAGCTTTTTATAAAACTCCTCTCGACTGGAGACTGGGGACTGGGAACCAGTAACAGTCAATCCCATCATTTTCTCAAACGCCTGAACCTTTGAATCACTCACATCTGGCAGACCAATCTCCCCATTTGTCATTGTGAATGTAATCGAAGTTCCATCTAAAGTTTCATGAATCTCTTGCTCTTCTCTGGGTAAATCAGCAACTTTCAAATTCTCTTTCACCTCCGCACTCAGATGAGAGACTTTAGAAGACATTCTATCTAATTCTATTTCTTCTTTCTCATCCGAAATTTTCTTTACCCGCTTTTTAAATTTCGAACTAGAAGTACGCACAGCTTCTATATAATCATCTAAACCATACAAAAATCCTTTTCTATTCTTTTCATCTATCACTTTTAAAAGCAGAGTGTTCTTTTTCTCATCATAAACAAAACCCAGCAAACACCGAATAGATCCATCCTTAAAAAAAACTATCAATGTCTTTCCAGAAATGGGCATAAAACTCTTTACCCCTTCGTTATCTGTAATATAGAAGAGTTCCCCAAAATTTCGAATTTTTTGAATACATTCTTGAGAAGGTTTTCTCCCTTTGATTTTTGCGGTAACAAATTCATTCAGGATTTCATTGAATTCTTCTAATTTTGCTTGATACTCTACAATACGTGTCTCTAAAGCTTTTTGAATCACAACATCGACAGAATCATTTTGAGCATCATCAGAAATTTTATTTGCTGAAGTCCGAATATCTTCTTCTGGAGCTCCTTGATCGAATTTTCTGAGATAACGATCTAACGCATACACCGTTATTTTCCCATCTGAGACACACCACACCACAAGTCCTAGTTTTTCATCCCATTTTAAATTTAATTCAAAAGAATTTTTTGGGCTTCCAACCTTAGAAAAACTAAGTACTCTTTTCTCAATTGGGCTTAAACAAAAATCCCCATCTACATTTGTTTTACCAAGTACCGTTTCAAACTTTTCGACTTCTCTTTTCAAAACCTCAAGAGCTGCCACATCTCCTTTTTTTATCGAAACAAAATAAGTTTTCAAAATCCGAAGAAGCTTTCTACGTCCCACCCACTCCTGAAGTTCTCTTTCACACTCCTTGCCAGTTATATAGTCCTCTAATCCTGTACCTTTTACCTCTACTACTCTTAAAGTGTTTATAGATACTTCTTCTGATCCTTTCTTAGCTCCTTCAAGATAGGGCAAAGGATCCAAGATCAAAAAGCGTTTATCTTGTTTATCTATTAAAATAAGAAAAAGCCCTAATCCCTCTCGATACACAAACTTCAAGGTATAGGTACGAACTTGCTTCAGCCCTCCGTAAACTCTAAGATATATTCCTGAAAGACCTTTAACATCAAAACATCCATTCAAACCCGACTGGAAATCCTCTTGATATTGAGCAGTCTTCTTCAATAATGCTTGAGATGGTTTTTCTCCTGTTTGAGTGGTCTTAATCCACTCACCCAATATCTTTTCAGAATCTTCCTTAGCAGCGCGTTTTCCAGTTTCAACTTCATTCACTGCATGATCTAAAACAGTTTCTAATTTCTCTCCTCTCCCTAAATTCTTCCCATAGAATTTATATTTACTCTTATGTTTACGTTTATGTTGACAGAGTCTTATTTCAAACAAGATACCCTCCCCTCCTTCATCAACCATCCATAAAACAGGACCTAACACATCATCCCAAAGCAGTTGAATATTATAAGTTCCCTTAAATTTTTTAAAATTATTAAAACGAGCAAACTGACCAGAAGTAAGTCTTAGATCATAAGTACTGACATTTTGAAAGGTGCGATTGTAAGAATTCAATGCTTGTATTCTTGTCCTTAGATCAAGGAGTATATTTTGCATTGATATTGCATGTTTTCTAATTGTTCCAGAGATATCTTTACCTTCTGCAATTCGAATCTCACCATCGTAAGTAATTGTAACTCCCTCCGGAAGTTTTTTCATTTCGTTCAAAAGCTCCGAATATTCGTTTAAAATCTCTCCAACTATATTTTCATCTGCTTCTCTTTCTGGAAAACTCAGGATTAACTTTTCAATGAGAGGCCCTCGAGTAATTCTTACCAAATCCATTAAAAACTCCTCCTTACGGGTAGCCTCCCTCAAAAGCTTCGCATCTTCTAGAATCAGAGATTCCTCAAGCTGTTCTATTTTCTCATCTGTTTGTTCTTCAGGAGGCAAAATTTCATGTACAATTTCATGAGATGTACCTCCTAAAAACATTGCTCTTCGATGTGCTTTACTCGAAATATTTAGAAGCCAACGAATATTACAAAAAACCATATGATCTTTTTTATGATTCCCAAAGGGAGCTTTATAGGCCTCTGCATCTAGAATAGTAAGCGCAGTTTCTGTATCTCCCAATTTCAATGTAAACGTCCCACAAAGAATCGATTCTAAACTTCGCCCTGTTCTTGTTGCATATTCTTGTAATCTCTCTCTATCCCATATCATCTTATCTAGTTGTTCGAGAAATTTATCACGACTGATTTCAGTGCCCACCCCCATCGCTTGTTCAAGTTTTTCAAATAATACCCAGTCTTCTCTGATTGCAGGAGCTATCACCCCCTTTTCAAACTGAAATCTAATACTTTTCCCCTTCAAATTCTTATAATTTATTTCTTCATCTTTTGGAATCTCTAATCCCTCTTTTACCTCTGCGCTAAAATTATAAACTTTAGAATCGGAAGATGTTTTTGTCCCTGCTAGATGCGAGTCCGGAGGCATTTTGTGTATATACATTTGCGCTAACCAAGCCTGATGTAATTCTAAAAGAAGTTTTCCTATTTTTCCTTTTAACGCATTTGCCTTTTCTTGGATAGAAGGAGGGATCGTCTTGCTATGTTCCCATTTTAAAACTTCGTTTAAAACCGCTTTAAACTCTTTATACTGAGTATCAATTCCTTCCATTTCATCAGCAAACCTTTTCTGATCTTCAACCTCGAATTCCCAAAGCAACCCTTTTAAATCTCCCATCATCCGTCCCAATTGCTTATAGAGTTCTGCCATTTCAGGATTTTCTTGCTCTACTTTTCTGTAAAGACGCGGTCCGTCACTCACCGAAGGAGCCTTTAAGTGAGGATCTTTTTCACGTACTTGACCCGAAAGCATCATTAATTCATCCCGAATTTCTTTTAATCGTCGTTTGATTTTTGATCTTTCTTCTAGATTCTGTAGTTTTTCTAAATCATCCACTTCCAAAGAGATTTTTTCAAATTCTTCGTGCAATTCTTCAGCTCTTTGTACTTCCTTAGCAGCCCAGGGTTTCCCTTTAAGGCCAAGAGGATGATATTTCAAAAAATGATCGAATATCTTTTCAACATGATCTCTTAATTTCTCTAAAGCCAATATTTTCTTAAAAATAGGATCTGCAGCCAAAAAAGCATCATACATTGCATTCAAAAAAGAAGGACTCTCTAAAATTTGACTCAGTTCTTCAGAACTAACTTCTACTAATAAAACCCCAGTAGCATAATCCATCTGCGCTCTTACTTCTCCCACTTCTGGATTAATTCTGAATTGAATTTTTGGCAAATGATATTCTAAATTGCTGAGCATTTTCTGCCTCATATAATTTCTACGATCTGAAAACCCGTCCTTGCGCAAAGGATCTATTAATAGATCAAAAGCATTTACGAGTTTCTGTTTCAATAGAGCAATTGCTTTATCGTCTTCAATACCTTGAATCAGGATATTTTCCTTCATTCTTAATTTACGAACAAATTTCCAAAACCGTTCCAATGTGCTCTTTTCACCTTTGCGAAACGCATGATAGCCTCTTGCAAGGTCAGCTTTTTCATGATCAATCAAATCGGCTAGCATCTCCTGATGTCTTTCACCTACTTTCAATGCCCATTCAGAAAGAAAAACGGTAGGAATCCCTTGAAATTCACTGGATTTTTTTTGTATACCAGAATGTCCTAAAACAAGAGCATCATCAAAAGCATGTGTTTCATTTTCTCCTCTCAAAGGAATCACATAGCGATACCCTTTACTTTCTTCTCCTCTGATTTCATCAATAAGTTTTAGATAAGATTTAATTCTTTCCAAAATTTTATCGGCATTTTTTTGCATTCCAAATTGGCTAGCCCAATAATCATGTGCTGCTTGACGTTCAGCATCTCCACGAATATTTTTCACAATTGCCTTGATAATGACATCTGTTGATAGTGCTTCAAAACCTACCTTTCTCCATTCATCTAAATCCTCATCACTCACTGCTAAAACACGTCCCTGTTCAAAACTCTGCTTCAATGAAGCATGAATATGTTTTTCTTCTTCTAACCCTTTTACTGCTAAATTCTTACCTGCATCATCGATATTTCTTATCTCTACATATTCATCCCCAAAAACTTCTTTCAAAAAATCTTCCAAAAGTTTTCTTCCTTTAGCATCCAGATGATGAATCATGATAAAAATTTTATCCTTCAAAAACTCTTTCAAAACCGGGAAATTTCTTACCAAAGCTAACGCCTGAGGACGATTCATCAAAATCATAAAATAAAACATAAAGCTAGGAACCCCAACAATATCTGCCTTACATAATTCATCAAAATAGGAAAATAATTTTTCTAAATTTCCTAAATCCTTCGATAATTTTAGGACTGCAGTTGCAATTTTTTTACCGGCCATTGCATGAATAAGCACACGATCTATCTGATCTTTTTCTTCTGATAAATGCTCACTCCACACAGAGGCCCCATCTTGAAGCTCTTGAGGAGTAAAAAGCATGGCACTCGCTTCATCCAAAGAACGATTTCCTGTTGGAGTGAACATGCGACGAGCCGTAGTTGAAAGTCCGTAACTTATTTCAGCTCTACCATCTGATTTAAGTTTATTTGCCATTTTCAAAAGCACAGCCGGCATTTCTGAACAAGAAAAACTGGCTTGCCTCAAGGAAATAAAATCAAATTTCTCTGCCCCAGTTACTCTCTCTACCTCTTCATCATTCAAAGCATTCATGGGGGCAAATTTAAAATGAATACCTTCCTCACTAAAAATATCTTCCTTAATCCAAAAGAAGCCATATCGATCTCTTCTAAAAAATTTTGCAGCTCTTATTTGCGTCTCTAATTCTCTAAGATCTGCTGCTCTTTCTGATTCTGATAAAACATGCATGAGTGCATAAGGCCCCCCTTCACGAGCAACTTCTACCAAATCAGGATCTAAATCCGTGATAACAACTTCTACTGAAGGGCGAACTCCTCTAGATTCTGAGAACGTCTCATCCGCACATATGGCAACATCGTAACCTTCTGCACCATTGCGCGCACCAACAACGAGGCATTTAACAGGCCCCTGGGGATGCTCTAAAATTTCATCCCCAACAACATGTTTAAAATACTTCCCATCTCGCCCAAAATAAGTTTCATGTTTTAAGAGTGTCTTCTTAAGAAGAGAAATATATACTTTCAAATCTTTAGAAAAACCTTCTGCAATTTTTTGAGCCTCAGCATTATCTCCATACACGCTAGCTCGATAGTAATAATCGCTTTCTAATTTTTCCAAGCGCTGAGTGGCTGATGGATCTCCATATCGGGAGGCAATAATAAGGCGCTGAAGATATCGTTGAATTCTTAAAGGAATAAAGTTAAAACCATGAGAAAACCGCCATCTTACAAAGACTTCCGCCCCTGTCACTGCTTCTGAATGAGAAACTGTGCAGCCTTCCATCCAAGAAACAACCGCTTTTCCTGTTCCAGGTTCTTTCTCTTCCATTGATTCATGAATTAATAAGGAAAGAATAAATTCTGTTCGATCTCGAAATATATCTCCTCCAATAACTTGATTGTAATTATGAATATCGTCATAATCATGTCGATTGATATAAACGTGTAAAATATCTCCTTCTACATATCGTTTGGCTTGAACTTTGCTAACATCCGATAAATAAAACTTAATTTTACCTTCCTGCAAAGCTTTTTGAATGCGCCTTAAAGCTTCTTTGTATTTTGCATGATGAATGATTCCTGGAGGGGTTCTTTCGGGGGACTCTTGATCAAGAGCATCACTATTTAAAATTTCCCTGATAGCCGAGACTAAATCTAATTTTTTTAAAGAGTCTTGTTTTTGAGGATCAAAACTTAGAGGTTTATTTACTGATTCAGACTCAGCATCTTCATCCCCAACATATTTTGCTGCTCCTTTCGTAAGAGGAACCGTTTTTTGGGCAGCAACCATATCAAACACTTCCTTAATAACAGGAATATTATGAAGAAGAATTATAATATTACGCCTCAGAAGATCGTTATATTTATCAATCAAACTGCTGTCACATCCTGAAGCTCGTAATCTGGCTAAAATTTTATCTACGAGTGCATCCTGCTGAGCAGGATTGCCCAATCTTCGTACTACACCATCTAAAACTGCATCTCTTTCTTCTTTTGAATCAAAATCTAAGTAAGGATAAGATCGTTTTAGTCTTAATAGCGTTTCTTCTAAACCTAATAAATCGATACTCCCTCTCCAATCTTCTATTTGTTCCATTTCATGAGCTCGAATCATAGAAAAATCAATAAGATTTACTTTATTAGAACCATCTTTAGAAAATAAAAGATGATCTGGCTTAACATCTCGTAATCCTGATACCAAGAGTAATGTTGCAAATTCAATTTTTTGTTCTGTCGTTAATTCTTTATAAGGGTCCTTACTCTTTTCCGCATCTTGATGTTCTGTCACCATATAGATTTGAGGCATCACCATCCAAAATACAGGATCCCTCATTTCATAAGTGACAGCAGATGGAGATTGAATACTTGAAAGACCTAACTCTTCCATCACGATCCTGACAAATATTTCGTGATAAAGAGCATCAAATCCTTCTGCTATCCCGTCACGGCCAGCAGTCAATAAATTATCCTTCACAACATATATTTTCCCACCTATCTCAACAGTTCTCGCATTACCGCTTCCACCCCCACTTCGTTCTCCTGGGACTTTATGGGGTAAAACTCCACCAAATATCTCTTTCACTTCATCTGCCTTCAAAATAGCATTGGGTAATTTCGCAACTTGTTTACCTTGAAAAAAATGTTCCTGTACTATTTTCGTCAAAACAGAATCTTTCCCAAAAGCCTCTTGCATCATTCTGATCCAAACCTGTGCTTCAGTTTGATTACCTCGATCTGCTTTAAGAATATTTAGAAATGGATTGAGCAATTTCTTAAGAATTTCTCTTTCATCTTCATTTAATTCTGACCACACTCTAGAAAACCAAGATTCAAAAATATCATGAAGAGATTGCCCGTTCTTGAGACCTTCTCGTAAATTCTCAACCATTATTTCTTCGAGAATAGACCGTCTAGGTTCAGCAATTTCTAGCCAAATATTTCCTGTGACAACTGGATTTTCTAATGTTTTTTTAGACGAGGAGGATAAAAGATGTGTCCGATCAGTTCTTGAAGAGTCTGCGAAAGCGTTTTTGAGGTCAATTCCAGAAAAGTCAAAAAAGAAGATTAAAGAAAGACATATGGATAATGCCTTCGTCATAAAAGGTTTTAAGCTATTTTGAAATAACATCCCCATTTCCTTCTTCCTAAGTCCGCTTACAGCATCATATTATACCACTTTTATAACGCCTTTTCAAATTTTAGATAATTTTTTAATTAAAAGCAGGGGAAGGTATTATGAAAATAAATACAGATAAAACCGCAGGAAGGCAACAAGCATTTAAGCTGCAGCCTCAATTTCTGTTTGAGATCTTAAAACACGAGGAACACTTCGTGGGAATCCTGCAACTGCCTCTAAAACAGATGTTTTCACAGAGATAGCGGTATCCGAAAGAGGTTGATACGCTTCCAACGCACGATCAAGCGCTTCTACAGAAGCTTGTGCAGAATCTAATTTTGCTTTCAAAATTTCAGCTAATTGATCTGTTAATTCTCTCAAATATTGGTCTCTTGCCGGTTCTTCTAGTATTGCATCTGCCTGTCTGGCCCCTTCTGCTATTGCTCGAGCAAAATCAAAAGTTTTATCCTGCCAATAATAATTTTTCAAAAGTGTACTTATTTCTTTTGCAACTCGAGCTTCCTCTCCCTTTAAAACAAGAAAGGCTTGATTTGCCATATAATCCCCCCAAGCCAAATCCCGAATGTCAGAATCCGAAACATTTTTTAAATAAATATTCTCCTCTGGTAAAACTCTTGCCGCCATTCTCTGAAAAAAAACGGCCATATTCATCTCATCTCCACTACCATAAAGATAAGTTTTTGGTGTGAACCAAACTCTTCCCCTATTTCGTGCCAACAGAAAAACATTTTTAATAGCCTGCTCGATGATACCTTTAAAAGTATGCATGATATGAAAAAGAGTAATAACATCAAACGAACCTAATTCTACTGTCGAAATTGCATGGGAGCTAATGATGTAATCGATATTTCCTACCAAATATCGGACAGGAGGTTTTCCTAATATTGCTAATTTTTCAAAAGCATCTTGAAACTCAGTACGTGTTGAATCTAAAACACTTGGATTTATATTAATATAAGTACAATGAACTCCCTGTAGAGCAAGAATAAGAACGACCTTGTTCAGACTGGATCCCACGTGTAAGTAT
>JAYRIK010000090.1:0-1786 GCA_041906865.1 Candidatus Auribacterota bacterium | reverse complement strand
TTCTTTTTTCAGCCTCTTTTTTGTCGCTACTTTTTGACAAGGACGTTTTCCCAAGTATTTCAAAAGGACTTCAAAATCATGAATATCACCCAAGTGCTCCTGTAACTTTCTCAAAGGCTCCAAAACCTCTTTCAAACTCGCACCAAAACATTCTTCTTTTAATTCAAGCAAATATCGCCATTTCTTGAGATCAATTCTTACTTCATGCAATCGTGACAAACTGGTTTTGTGACAAAAATATCTCCAACTTTTCAATAAATTCATTGAAGCTTTTTGGATTCTTCTTTCAAGAGCTTTCCTCAAGGACTCCACTTCCAACTTTACACCAATTCTCTTTCGATACTTTACCCTTGCAAGCTTTAACAGACGATATTTCGCAACATCTTTTAACAACTGAGACCTGAGTCTTTTTCTTTCTTTTCTGAAATAATCCTCCAAAAAATCAAGCTCTCTGGCTTTTTTAAAAAGTTCCTCATTAAGTTTTACTTTGAAAATTTTATGACTCACATCGCAACTACGCACAGGCCCCAAAACTCTCGTTAAAACACGAAGAGACTTATGAAAAAAAACATTTTCCTCGTTTTTGCCAACGTAAACCAACACTCCCGAAAAGGCTCTCAAACGACGACTTAAAACTCTCAAGTCATGAACCTCTTTACGAGAACTTTTTAAACTTAATGAAGGAAGTGAAATACTGAGCTGATCCAAACCCTTTTCTAAGAGTTTTTGAAAATGTTCCACCTCATTGGATTTAGTCTGAGACTCTGCCAACTCTTTCATAAACTTTTACCTTAATATTTATAATAACAGGAAAATGACGCATTGCATATTAGCGATACAAACCCACGAAGCAAGATGTTTAATGTGAAAGATTTGTGAAGGATCTTTGAGAAAATTTTCAGAATTGCCACAATTCGGTCACCACGAGGTCATCTTGATATAATCTAGGGTTAAACCATGACTCAAGAAACGGTCTTGGTTTATAAAAATTCTGATGAAGTGAAAGGAAGTTTGCCTTCCATTTTCAAGGAACTGCCTTTTCGTTTCTTACCTGCATCCAGTTTTGAAAATGCACTCAAATGGTTAAAAGATCCTTATCCTATTCATTTGATTGTTATTAATCCCGAACTTAAACAAAAAAACTTTCTCAAAGAATTTGAAAAATTTCGCAAAAAACCAGAAGTGTTTGGCATTCCGATTTTGGCAATACTTTCCAAACAGGATCTAGACCTAGCAGAATCTTTGCTCGGACTCTGCAACGACTTCATTTTGGATCATGCTAGCGAAACTGAACTTCTCCAACGAATGAAAAAATTATTGAGTTACAAATCCCACTTTTTGGACTCTCAGAAAGGTGAGATAAACATTGGAAATCTAAAAATTTCCCTCTCAACATTTCAAGCTTCTAAAAATGGAACGGAATTAAAACTCACACCCATTGAATACAAGCTGATTCAATTTCTTTATAAAAATAAAACACGTGTTTTGAAACGTGAAGAACTTTTACGTGAAGTCTGGGGATACAAGGACTTAATGCAAACCCGAACCATCGACACTTATATGAAGAGGTTACGGGCCAAATTGGGGACAGAAGGAAAATTAATCGAAACCTTAAGAGGTGTTGGATACCGATTAAAAACATAAAGGATATTAAAAGTTTAACATAAATAGATACTCTGTTTCCCTGTATTGCCAGAATGCATTCATGTGTTTTTTTAAAAAAAGCTGTTGAATTCATCAAAGCTCTGTGGAAGAGCGCCTGTTAGGGTAAAGATAGATTAAGGGG
>JAYRIK010000089.1:0-2697 GCA_041906865.1 Candidatus Auribacterota bacterium | reverse complement strand
TGGCCTGTAATCCCTGCAGTCCTGTTCCGCGAATCATACGAATCAAACGGGTTTCAAGTAAATCATCTGCATGGTGAGCTAAAGCAATACCAACGGGTTGCCCTAATTCTTGTGACCATTCCATCTTCCACTGATTCAGTAAACCATAACGAAATTCACGGAATTGAGCTTCTGATTTTAAATTTAAATGGGACCCGGAGTTCACTTCCTGATGATTGGTAAAAAAACGTACCCCTTGAACCTTCGCCTGAGAAGAAATCCATTCAGCAGCTCGATTGCGAAACTCTTCTTGTACTTTTTCACCTCTACCGTGATGCACATACCCCACAGCAATTTTTATTTTGAGCAGCTGCTTAAGGCGTTTAAAAACTTCCCACAGGACCATAGAATCAACTCCCCCTGATATGGCCAATAAAAAATGGGATTCTAAGGAATTGGTGTGATCTGAGGTAAAGTGATCCAACTTCAGCTGTTCTTGTAAATTCCGCCAAGTTTGTAATATTTGATCTTCAAATCGAACCAATTTTTACTTTCCACTCGAGTTGACACTTCTTACAATGCCAAACATCCCGAGCTAAGAAGGGAAGGGGAATGTAAATAAGAACTAAAACCAATAAGGCCCATGATCTTCCCCTCGAAGACACAATAAAAGTGGATGAAGAACCGCATCGAGGACATGGGATTCCTGAATTTTGATCCGTTTCACCTTCTGCCAATTGAAACTTATTATTTTCAACATCTTGAAGTAATTTAATTGCGCTTTCATATTCTACCGAAAGAACATCTAAACGAACACAACCCATCGCCAGAGAATAAAAATACTGCATACCAATAAATTGTTCATCTCGCAACCGACACGTGATCCCCTTACTGGTGAGAAAAGAATAAGCCAATCGAGCTTCTGTAGGCGTTGTAAATTCTTTTACATTCTTCCACATTTCTTGAGACATAAAATTCATCCTAACTAGAATTAATACAAGTGTTAACAAAATGGGGACATTACTGCTCTTTTTACACTTTTTAATTGAGCTTAAACCTCTATCTCTCTTAAATCTCTTGTTTTTTTCTTATACCAAAGAGCAGTCACCCCTCATGAACAAAAAAAACAGGTACGTACTTTGCTCTTTAAATAGGTATGAAGCCAAAGGTCAATAAACTATTATTTTTCCTCACTGTATTAAATATGAATGCATGTCCTGAGTTAGTTTCTAGCATATCTCATCAAGGGAATAAATATTTTCCCTTTCTTCATTATTACATTCAAATTCAGATAGAGAACGGGTATTCGGCACAAGCTGAAACATTTTCCATGCCAAAAAATCTCCAACAATTAAAAGAGATCAAAAATCAAAACTACCAACAACTTTCTCGATCGGAACAACAGGTAAAAGAACTGGTATCAGAACCTTTAAAAACATCTACTTCCCTTAATCAATTATCACTCGAACAAAAAGAACTGCGCGCACGAATGGATTTTTATGATCGATTGAATCTTCAATTGGAAATTAAAGCTGATCAGATGAAAACAGCATCGCAATTTCGTACATCTCTTATAGATATTATTGCAAAACTCATTAATATCGAATCTCAGTATTCTGATGATCATTCCTCCATCAGTTCCAGCAACTCAAGTTCACTTTTTTCTTTTCTCAACTATTTGCATTTGGCCCTTCAAACCATTCCTGAACCTAATGAAAACCTGATCAACTTTATTGAAGATTACATTAAATTCTCCTCCATCACAAATCCACAAAAGCCAGATAAGTTTAGCATTAAACGTAACTACACCAATGGAAAAGTGAGCAGCACCGCTCATCCTACGGAAGCTAGTGAAGTGGGATTGGCACTTGAACCACAAATTCTTAAACTAGAAACAATTCTCGAAAAGAAAAACAATTAGAGGTCTTTGCTTGAAGGCTTTGTTTTTTTAACTACTTCAATTTCAGCGTTAATCTTAAATTTATGTTCTTCTACAAAACGTGATGCTTCATTTACAAAATCAATTTTACCAATAATCTTTACGATTTCATTTCCAACGCGATTGAGCAATTCCTCTTTACTTTTTCCTGCACCTTGTATGATTACGTTTAATACATCTTTGGGCAATCGCACTTCACTCAAATAACTTCTGATGCTTTCCTCAGTCATAAAAGCAGCACCTAGCCCGGCACTGATGATTTTTTTTAAGGTTTCAGAAACCCCACCCATACTATGATCAGAATCAGGTTCCTGACCCTGATCATCCACATGCTCATGCGGTCCATACGACCCTCTCGATTCGCGTTTCTCATCGCCTATTTTTTTAGGATCTTCTTGGTCCATAGATTCTTTCCGATCTGTTTTATTTCCCATAAAGTTCTTGTACCCTTTTTTGGTAGGAACTCATCATATTGGGAAGATTGACATTTACTAAGGCTTTAGCAATAGGACTAGGTACAAAAAGTTTGAACTGCGCTTCTACACCATAGGTCGCTTGGGTTTTACCTTGAAAATCCTTTAATTTCCAAAATCCATTAGAAACTTTAAATAAATCCCCTGAATCAAATTCCCAATGTATGCCTTTATTTTTTTCTTCCGTAATCCACAAGCGATAAGAAAATTTTTTTAATAAAAAAACCTCAAATTTGACTAATTTGCGAGTTTTTTCGACCTCAACAACAGTACAGTTTTTAACTTCAGTTAAAAACTGTGGGTATT
>JAYRIK010000088.1:0-3236 GCA_041906865.1 Candidatus Auribacterota bacterium | reverse complement strand
TTGAATAATCTGCTAGTTTATAATTTCTAAATTGCCAAACACCCATAAGCCCAATGCAAATCACACCAAAGAGAAAAAGATACTTCAAGCGACTAAATTGTTTTTTCATTAAAGAATACACCCCCAGAATCAATATCATCATCCAAGGAAGAAAATAACTAATAGGTTTAATATATACCGAAAGAGATAGAGCTATGGCAGAAATAAGAATAAAGCGAGGTCGATTCGTCTTCAAAAAAAATATTATAAAATAAAGAAAAGCAAGAATACTTGTCGTAAAAAGTATTTCAGGTAAAAGTTTTATAGCATATAAAACACTTAAGGGCTCAATCGCATAGAACAAAGCTGAATATTTTGAGATTTTTTCATTTTCAAAAATCAGAAAAGTAATTTTATAAATAAAATAAACACTTACTCCGCTCAAAAGAATTTGCAAAGTCAATGTCACCCATTCAACATGTCCACTCCAAATTCCAGGAATTAAAAAAATAGGATACCCCGGGGTACGAACTATTTCAGGAAGACCCTCCATTCCAAACTGCCCGTTCAAAATAAGATTTTGAGCAAGCTGAAGATAAGATTCTGTATCAGGGGAATGAAAAATAGAGAGATCTTTTGTGAAAAGAAAAGAAGTAAGGGCCAAAAGAAACCGTACCAGACAGGTAATTACAACCAGTATACTTAATGACATTTAGATTTTTACTTTCTCCCTTTTATCAGCATCTCCACTACCGAAGGATCTGCCAAAGTAGAAGTATCTCCTAAAGATCCAATCTCTCCTTCTGCAATCTTTCTTAAAATACGTCGCATGATTTTTCCAGATCGGGTTTTGGGTAACGCATCACTAAACTGAATTTTATCTGGAGTTGCAATGGGACCAATAATTTTTCGGACATGTTTAATCAATTCTTTTTCAAGATCAATGGAAGCCCTTTGTTCTTTCTTTAAAGTTACGAAACAATAAATTCCTTGTCCTTTAATATCATGAGGAAAACCAACCACAGCTGTTTCTGCAACCTTTTCATGAGAAACCAAGGCATGCTCTAACTCGGCTGTGCTGATGCGATGTCCTGATACATTGATCACATCATCGATACGGCCTTGAAGCCAGTAAAAACCATCTTCATCAACTCGGCAACCATCCCCTGTAAAATACTTTCCTGGCAACTGTGAAAAATAAACTTTTTTGATGCTTTCATTTTTTTGATCACCATACACCCCTCGAAGCATCCCCGGCCAAGGCTTTGTAATCACAAGACAGCCTGTTTCATTTGTATCTACTTTTGAGCCATCATATTTCAAAATCTCAGGGACAACTCCAAAAAAAGGCTTAGAGGTGGATCCCGGTTTAGTTGGCAAGGCTCCTGGCAGAGGTGCAATCATCATTCCGCCAGTTTCAGTTTGCCACCATGTATCTATCACAGGACAACGTTCTTTTCCGATCACTCGGTGATACCATAACCATGCGGCCGGATTAATAGGCTCTCCAACACTTCCTAAAATTCTTAAAGAAGATAAATTATGTTGATTCGGCCACTCATCCCCTAATCTCATGAGAGCTCTGATCGCAGTAGGAGCTGTATAGAAAATAGTGACCTTATAGTCTTCAATGATTTTCCAAAAACGATTCGGTTGAGGATAAGTAGGAATTCCTTCAAACATCAAAACAGTTGCTCCATTGGAAAGAGGCCCATAAATGACATACGAATGTCCTGTGATCCAACCAATGTCAGCCGTACACCAAAAAAGATCTTCATCTTTTACATCAAAAACCCATTTAAAAGTTAAATGGGCATAAAGAAGATATCCTCCAGAAGTGTGCAAAACTCCCTTAGGTTTTCCTGTAGAACCACTGGTGTAGAGAATGAAAAGAGAATCTTCGGCGTCCATTTCTTCCGCCGGACATTGAGAAGAAAGATTCGGCTGACTCATCAGCTCATGCCACCACAAATCACGACCCTTTTGCATTTGAATTGGAAAATTATTTCGATTGTAGACAATGACGCGTTCAACCGTCGGACAATCACGCAAAGCTTCATCCACTTTTGCTTTTAATTCGATTTGTTTTCCACCATGAAAACCAATATCAGATGTAATGACAAGCTTGGATTGACAATCTTGAATGCGACTTTTAAGCGCTTCTGCACTGAAAGCTGAAAAAACCACCGAATGAATCGCTCCAATTCGTGCACAAGCCAATACTGCCACCACAATCTCTGGAGTCATGGGAAGAAAAATGGTAATTCGATCTCCCTTTTTCATTCCCTGCGCTTTAAGTACATTTGCAAAACGACAGACCTGAGTGTAAAGCTCTTGATAAGTCAGCGTTCTCTTTTCTTCTTCGTTTTCTCCCACCCAAACAATCGCAGCCTTATCACGTCTGAAACTTGTTAAATGCCGATCTAAACAATTGTACGAAACATTTAATTTTCCACCGATAAAATATTGAACGTACGGTGTTTTTACTTCCCCTATTTTTGAAAAGTCATATTCAAAAACTTTCTCCCATTTTTTAAACCAGGTTAAATTATTTTGAGCCTGCTCAGCCCAAAATTTTTCAGGTTGTTCAATCGATTGCTGATAAAGCTTCTCATATTCTTCTTGGTTTTTGATATAAGCATTCTGGCTTAAATGTAGTGGCGGGTAAAAAATTTGCTCGTTCTGATTGATGGATTCTGCAGAATCTTTCATTGTTTCCCTTCCCCCTTTGAAAACATAAAAAGAATTATCTATTCAGTAACTTCTGTATATAATAGCTTACCTCAAAATTTTTGAGTTGGATACACAGTTTGCTCAAAAAGTCCCAAGATGCAAGGCACACGCAAGCGACTGCGGAGGCGTATGTTTTCTTATACGCCGCACAAAGAAGCGAAGCGTGTAACGAAGCAGATTGGGCTTTTTCAGCGAACTGCTAATGTAAGAGTTAATCATGACATTCCAATTAGATCAATTCCAAAAAGAAGCTATTGCGTGGATAGAAAAAGGCCATTCCGTTTTAATTTCTGCTCCCACAGGTTCTGGAAAAACCCTCATTGCTGAACGTGTCATTGAAAAAGCAATGGCAGAGGGCCAAGGCGTCATTTATACCGCTCCTATCAAAGCCCTGAGCAATCAGAAATATCGAGACTTTCGCGGCCGCTATGGCGAAAACGTTGGAATACTTACAGGTGACGTTGTTATCAATCAAGATGCACCTCTTTTGATCATGACCGCAGAAATCTATCGAAATTGCCTTT
>JAYRIK010000087.1:0-26397 GCA_041906865.1 Candidatus Auribacterota bacterium | reverse complement strand
TCTCCCGAGTCTGTGATGGGTTGAGCAAATGCGGGAGTTTTTTGAGGCCCCGGTTCATTTTGCCAACCTGTGACATCACACAGAACTTCTTGCCCCTTCCATGGGAAAGTAATTTGCTTAATTTCCTGAGCAGGTCCTAACTCTTGAAAAGCAGCTGAAATTTCTTCGTCATCAGTTTTAGCGTATAGGGAAATCATATTAAAACTGTACCTCGTTATGCGAGATGCGTAATGCGTTATGAGAATAGATGCTTTTTTTTATGCAGCTCTCATGACGCACAACGCTTCCCGATTTTTACCCATTTACTTTGTTGCAGTTTGAGAATGCACTTCTCCTAAATTCACAAAGGCTTGATCTTGCATGATGATAAAAGGTCTATTCTCGATTGACAAGTTTAAATCCTCAGAAAAACGAACAACTTGCAATAAGCCCATACCATATCCCATAGGGCCGCGAGAATAATAATGGGCTTGAAGCTGATAGGGGAAAGCTTTCGGATTTTCTACAGCAAAACATTCAGGACCGTATCCTTGTGTGATATCTGCATAAAGCTCGCCACCGGAACTTAGGATTTTGCCTTGATAAAATGCGTGATTCTTGTCCTTGTCATAAATATGAAAGTCGACATCATTGGCATCTGTTTCCCAAGTTAAGAGAAATCGTAGTTGAGGTTTCATTTTTATATCAACGTTGTATTTTCGTATAATTTCTTGAATAGCCTCATCCTTAAGTAAATGTTGACCCTGTTTAGATGACAGAATTAAACCAATCATCTCTTTCATGATTCGATCTACTTGAGGATATCTATCAGGATATTGACGACTTAAACCTGCGACAAGAATGTTAATGGCCGAATCCAAATGACCCGTGATCATTTCTGCTGTGGCAAGCAATACGTATCCTGAAGGATGATCTTTTCTTTGTTCATTTGCTTTGATCAAAGAATCTTTAGCCAAGGTCTGTCCTTCGGTAATTTCTAAAAGACGTTCGGAGGCCCAACGTCGAATATCAGCTCGAGAAGGGAAGAGATCAATCAATGAACCGTAAGCACGGGCTGCAGCAAGCCCATTGCCCATTTTTGCTTCTACTTCTCCGAGGGCAATAAGGGCTAATGCATCGGCAGGATTTTTTGTTCTCCACTGTAAAATAAATTCCTTGGTGGACTTAAGATCTGAATCTTTCATCATTTTCTTGGCTTGGGCATAATCGCCAATCCATGGCTCTTTTCCATTTGTTTCAATATTGCTTGTCCCACTCACTTGTTCAGAGAAGATGGAGGGGACTGGATTTGAAGGAGGCGTAGTGACTCTTTGTCTAGCTGGCGCTACATTCTCCATCACACGTCTTTCCATAACTTGATTTTGAGTTGAAGAAGCCCCCGTTACAGCTTGTTCTACTTTTCTTGAGGGCGCTGCAGAGCCTAAGTCCCCTTCTTCTTTAGCTTTGGCATCGGATGAAAAGGAAACGTCTGAATTTTGTCGGCCTTCATTAATAATCGCATTTAGCTCTCCCTCAAAATTTGACTGACCAGATGTCGGAGATGCCTGTTTACGAGCGACTTCTGCCCTGACTAAATTCCCTTGTCCTGGGGCTGGGGGTCGTACAGCAACAATGTCTTCACTTTTGCGGTTGATGAGAGTCAAACCATCAGGTCCAATTGTCAGAATGTCAGCTAACGCATTTCGATCAATGCTGTAGCGTTGATAATCCCACTCTGTTTCTAATACCAAAAGAGATGTGTAAGGGGAGAGAACACGTTCTTTTTCTGAAAGTCGGACAACTTCATTATGGAAAGCACTTTTCATATCTTTGTCTTGAGAAGTTGTTTCACTTTCAAGAAGTTTTTGAATGCGGGCCTTGACCCATTCTCGTTTGAGAAGTTGTGCTTCGGTTGATTCAGGCTGTAGACGGATCGTTTGGTCGAGATATTTAATTTGAAATGGTTTGTCCTTGGCAATTTCGGCGAACACCACGATTTCATCCCCAGGTTGGAGGCCTTCGAGCTTCTGTGGCCAAAACCATTCGGCTCCTGGGACTTCAATGGTCATTTCTTTCCATGTTGGCGTCCTTAATTTTTTAATCATTACTTCTTGCTCCATTTTCCCGTAGAGGACAACACCCGCTTCTTTACTTGATCGGGACATAGTGGTTAAAAAATCTTCATTGCGATAAGTGGATAAGGCCAAACAATCCGTTCTTTGAATGGATTTTATTTGCCCGAGTTTCTCTGACAACTTTATTTTATCAGTTTCAAAAGCTGTGGCTGCTCCGTCCGAAATAATCAGGAGACGTTCAGCTTGAGAGTTCATTAACTCGGATAGCTTTGTGAAGGCGTTCTCAAAATTAGAAGCACCTAATGCTTGGCGTTCTTTTAAAGAGATAAGAATTTTTTCAATCTCTTCAGGCTTGGTGATTTCGGCTATTTTTTGAATTTCTTGGTCGAAAGCAATCACTGAGATAGAATTTGCTGCTTTTTCATCGAACAGCTCTTGAAGGAGTTTTCCAAATTGGTTTATATTTTTCTCATAATCTAGTGCTTGAGATGCCGATGTATCATAGAGAATTACCCAGTCATTTAAAATTTTACTTTTCCATTTTAAACCTACGGGAAAAGGTTGAAATTTTACGGCAGCCATATTCTCCACACGAAGTGCATAAATATCTTTTTGTACAAAAGGGAAGCTTAAAGAAAAATCCTGATCTGGTTGATAATCTTTCTTTTCAACACTCATGACTTTCCAATTTTTTACCTGTCCGCCCAGAGACGAGACAACTCCAACATCTTTCCCTGTTGGAACAGATTTATCTTTATAAAAAACCTTGATGGACATATCTTTGAGTTGGGGGAGTCCTTTGAGAGGGAAAACGTAAGTTGCATGATTGTTTACCAATAACTCAGAATAGGACACAATCAACTTTTTTTCAGCATTGGCAGGAATTGGGAAAATACGAGCTCTAAACATATTCCCATTGTCCTGTTCCAATAAAGCAGGATCTTGCTTGCGATGAAGAAAATCTTCATAGGCTTGGCGTGCTTTTTGAGTCTCAACGACTTCACCCTCTTGCCAACGATCATTGATCATCATGGCAAATCGACTCATCGTAGCTTTAGGAGGAAGTAGAATAGAAAAATGTCCTTCTCTTTGGCGATTTTCAGGATTATAGAAAGTTAATTCCATTTCTGTAAAAGCTGTCATCCCATCGACCACAGCTTTTACTTTCATGTCTCTTAATTCAAGTCCTGTTCCATCCGAAGCAGTAAGGGAAATATATCCATTTGTAGGCGTATCTGCTTTTAAAGAGAGCAGAGTTAGAAATATAAGCGGTATTACTAGAACTAATTTTAAGATTTTCATACATATCTCCTTGTCTTTGTCCGTCATGCGTTATGTTTTTTACGTAGAACGCACAACGCATGACGCAATACGATTTTTATTAGCACCAATCAATTTGAACGCGATATTGAATTTTGACTTCTCCATTTTTGGGAACTACAATTTTGAATGTGAATGTATGAGCATCTATTTTTTCATAAGGATGGGAAGAGGAAAGAATTTTCCAGTCGCCATTGATAGGTTCTACAACTTCCACTGCAGCATCTTGGTCTTTATGATTTTTAAGTGTTACTTCCCAAGTAGATTCAGAACCACAAATACCTTCAGCTTTCCATTCCATTTGTTTGCGTTCGCCTACCACATCAAATGCTTCTCCCATTTTGATGCGCACTTTTTCGTCTTTGGGCGTGTGATCAATGGAATCTTCTCCAATGAATTGAAGAGATCCTTCTGTATCAGCTTTGTAAACACGAACATTACCTTTAGGAAGAGGCATGCCCATTCCATTTTCTTTTTTGTTTTCAATATCTAGATAAACCCCCACTTTTTGATTGGACATCACTTGACCGTAAGAACCACGATAATAGTAAGGTTGTCCGTAGAAAATCAGTTTCTTCTCAAGCTTGATATTCGGGGCTTCCAAGAGTGAAACTTGTTTTTGTTCGTTGTCTAAAAGAGTGGTGGGGCGTTGAAGGGTATAGAGATGATATTCAAAAAAAGATTCTTCTTTGAAGTCCGCACGTGCTTTTTGCATGCGGGGAGCAGCGGCTGTTTCTGCTTCGACACAGCCTAAATAACCTAAAGGTTTTGGAATGCGGTGAACATCTCCTGCAACCAGTTTCAAGGTTGCATTTTCATAAATTGTCCCACTGGTATTATTCAATGTGACCCAGCCGTTGAAATCTCCACCATTTTCATCTTTATTGACGGTTAAAACATAGTCTGATTTCCAGGTCATTCCTTCCGTTAAATAAGACACTTCTAATTCTTGTTCAGGGAGTTCATTTTCTAAAAGCCAAACCAGAGTGGGTTTGGAGATAAGATTTTTAGGGACTTCAGGGAAAGAGAAGCGTGCAGGAAAACCATAGGTGATTTCATCTCCTATTTTGAGAATGGTCCCATTATTGTTCGAAAGAACTTCGGCTTCATATTCTTGATCTTTGCCTGTCACATCATTCCAACGATAAACTTTGATTTTTTTGCCAATGTATTTTTCAAGCAATTTTTCAGGGCTGAGTAAATCGTATTGGTAATTTTGTTCAAGAATGGAAAGACTTGCGGGATCAGATAAAGATTTAATATGAACGGTTTCTGTTTGAATTTTGGACGCTACATCCATAAAAGCCAAATTCAAAAGTCCTTTTTCAAGTTTAAGGGCTCGTGTTTCCTTCACCAATCCCAAATCCGAATTATAAATCGTGATATTCACGCTTTTTCGATCGGAAAGAGTCGATTGCTGAGATTTTAGCTCTGCCATTCCTGTGTGAGCGCTTGATAAATAAAAAAATGCGAGAAGACTTAAGTATGAGGTGAAGATTTTTTTTGTTTTTATAAGATTCAGTTTCATTTTGTTTCTCCTTAAATTTTACTTGGCTTTTTCTTTAAGATGCCATTCAAAAACATTTCCTTTAATAGCTGCAACAATATCTGCGACTCTTCTAGGATAGGGGGTAGGGTCACAACCAGAAATTTCAGAAACCTGAGGATTCTCTTTTTTAATTTCTTCAGCTCTTGATGAAAATTCTTCTCTCTTTAAATGCCAAAGTCCTATGAGGGAATAAAGCTTGGCAGCCGTAGAACCCTTTTCATAAAGTGATATCAGTTGTTCAACCGCATGAGGAGATGCAAGAATATTTTTTATTGCGACAATTTCTTTGCTTTTGTGGCCTGAGGCTCCTAATCCTGAAAAACAAAAATTTTGATCATTTAAAAGTAAATTGTAAGCCTCTTGTTCTGAAGAAAAAGCATTTTTCATCGAATCATCCGCTTTAGAAAAGGTTGTAAGAAAAAATAGAAATAAAATGATTCCTGTAAGTTTCATGGAAGTCCTCTCTATTGATGATTTTTAAGATGCCATTCAAAAACATTTCCTTTAATAGCTGCAAGAATATCCGCAACTCTTTTGGGTATAGGTCTTGGATTACAGCCAGAGATTTCAGGGACTGCAGAATCTTCCTTGTTTATTTTTTCGGCCCTAGAGGAAAATTCTTCTTTGTTCAAATGCCAAATTCCTATCAAAGCATATAGTTTTGCAATCGTCGATCCTTCATCATAGAGGGAAATTAATTGTTCTTTTGCGTGAGTAGATGCAAGAATTGTTTTCATGGCTCCAATTTCTGGACTAGGAATTCCTGATTCTCCCAATCCTGAGAAGCAAAAAGTTTCATCATGTAGAAGTAAGTTGTAAGCCTCTTTTTCTGGTTGAGAGGGGTTATTTGAAAAATTATCTGCTTTACAAAAAGAAGAACTCATAAGAAAAAATAAAAGTAGAATAGGCTTAATATCTCTTATTCTTATCATTTCATTTTCCTCCCGTTAAAGTTACACAAATAGTATCAAATAAGTAATGTCGATTTCTACTTACTTAGACGCGTGTTTTTGAAAAAAGTTCCATAAAATATGATAATTGTTTTTTGGCTTTTTATTTTTAGTAGAATAATGGGAACTTTTCTTCACGAAAGGCGTCTAAATTAATGGATGATGAGATTTCAATGCAAGATTGGGCTCAGGAAAAAGTCTGGGTGGAAGCTTCTAAAAGAGGAGATTTGGAGGCTTTTAATCAGCTTGTCCTGAAGTATCAGGATCGCATTGTATCCATGATATTTCAGATTTTAAGAGATTTTGGAGAAGCCGAAGATATGGCTCAAGAGGCTTTTGTGAAGGCTTTTAGAAGTTTAGAAAGTTTTAGACGGGATGCAAAATTTTCGACATGGCTTTATCGCATTGCCATCAATTTAGCCAAGAGCAAGCTTCGATGGAAGAAGTTGCGCCAATGGGTTTCTTTTTCAAAGTATTCGGATGAAGAAGGAGAGTTTGAAATAGATCCTGTGGATGAAGCTCCTTTATCCCGAGAGCAGGCTATTTCTAAAGAGATGTTGGAGGCCATTGATGAGGGTTTGAAAAAATTGGATGCCGAGTTTCGAGAAGTAATTATTTTAAGAGATATGCAGGAACTTTCTTATGAAGAAATTGCGAATATTTTGTCTTTGAATGTTGGAACAGTAAAATCAAGGCTTTCGCGGGCGAGAAAGACTTTAAGAGAGCTATTAAAGGAGCAACAATGAAAATGAGTAATGTTCTCGACTGCGCTCGAACAGTATTATTCTTCGAGCAGAGCGAAGCGGAGTCGAGAAGTCTCATTTTTACGTACGCCAGGTGTTGTGCCTTGAGACGTGGGAGGCATTTATGAATTGTAAAGATATTGTTCAAAAAATAGACGCTTTTTTAGATCAAGAGCTTTTAGGTGAAGAAAGAAAAGCTTTTGAAGAACATTTGAGCCAATGCGAAACCTGTCGAATCCTTCTTCAAAAGACTCAAAAACTTTTGAGAGGAGTTAAGACTTTTTCACGAGTGCATGCCCCTGCTGGTTTTGCTCAGGCTGTTCAGAAACGTTTGAAAGGAGAAGAAAAAGTTAAAAATATTTTTCTTTCTCGCCGTTTGATCCTTCCTATTCAGTTAGCAGCTCTTTTAATCGTTGGTTTTTTTGTGTTTCATGAAATGCTGCCGCGTCATCCTATTCCCAAAGGACCTGTCATTGTGAAAGAACTTATAGGAACTGCTTCCTCTCCAGATGAACTTGAAGCTCCTATTTTGTCTAGAAAAAGAGAATTGCCTACTTCTTCTATTGTTGAAAATGTCCCCAACGATGCAAAGAAACCTTTACCTATTGGGGAAGGAAGACAATTTGAAAATAGGGGACAACTTTCTAGAGAGATAAGGGGTTCAGAAGATAAAGCCAAAGCTCCAGAGGGTGCTTCAAATACGTATTTGACAGAAGAGAAAGATTTAAAAGAATCACAGCCTTTATCATTGATGAAACCAGGAAGTGTTTCTGAAGTAAGAAGCGCTGAAAGTTCAACTATTCAGAAAGAAGACTCTTATCGAGAAGCAAGTGTTAAAGAAGCAAAGAGGGAGTCTTTACCAACAGAAGATATGGCAGTTGCTCCAAGATCTGAATCTTCGAGTGTCATCGAAGAAGAGACTTCAGTTGGGGCAGGTTTGGCCGCTCGTCAAGCAATACCTGTGCGATCAAATGCGTTGGGAGCTTCTCCTGAAAAAGCAAAAACAGTTTCTTTTGATTCTATAAATGATTCGCAAAAGGAAATACAAAAATGGATTTGGATTGTGTCGGATGAGGATTTAGCCATCGATGGACTTACACAGTTTCTGGAGGAAAAAGGTGGAAGTTTAGTTAAACAAGAAAACGATCTTCAAATTATTGTAGGAAATGATGATGAAGAGAAAACTTTGATTTATTGGTTACAGTCTCAAGGATCATTTCAACATTTTAATCATAAGCAACTTTTGAATGTTGATTCAAAGACTATTTTCACTGTTCATATTGAAGTAGAAAGGGAGTCACCCAAGGAAAGTAATTCAGGCCTTTAATAGATTTTACGAAAGCTCAACAAAAATCTCTTCTCCTTCGATTTTAAGATTGTATTTAGCTACAGAAGCGCTAGGGACAGAACTGCATTCTCCAGAAGTAACATCATATTGCCAACCATGCCAGGGGCACATTACCTCTTTATCTTCTAAACTTCCTTCTCCTAATGGGCCGCCACGATGTTTACAATTATTCGCAATCGCGTAAAAGCTTCCGTCCACATTAAATAAAGCGATAGGGATTCCTTCAACTTCTATAGCTTTCCCAGATCCGACTGAAATTTCTTTCATGTTTGCTAACTTCACATAGTGGCTCATACCTCAATTCTCCTTCAAATGGTTCTAAGAATTAGAAATAGTTTTGTAATACTAGTTTTATTGTTCGAGCTTGTCGAGAACGAAAGTTCTTCTAATATCTTATCCTGATTAGAATGGCATCTTCTCGACTTAGCCGATGAATCGACTTCGCTCGAAGAATAAATTTATTTAAATTTTTTTGAAGCAGTTTCATCGAAAAAAATGCTTCAAAATGGAGAATAGAAAGAAAGAAGGTAGAGTTGCCGCTGTCTTTTTGTGAAGTTGTAACTACTTCTATTCCAATCATTTAAAATATAATTAAATGTCTTTTTTGTGTTTTGGCATGCTTCATGCTTCTTAAGAGAGATGAAACTCGAACTTGAAAGGAGAGTTAATAATATGAAAAAAACAATTGCTTTGTTAATCGCTATCGTAGGGCTTCTTTTTACCGAAGGAATGATTTCCTCAGCCAATGCAGATTGTTATCATCGATCTTGCTATCGTCCTTGGGGAGGATACCATCGGACTTATTATGCTCCGAGATATGACTATTGCTATCCTCGATACTACTATGATTATGGTTATTATTCAGCCCCTGTAGTTTACTACGATTACGGCTGCTAAACACAGTTGTTCGTAGTACCGGCGCCTAGGTTGCCCCCATACCTAGGCGCTTTTTTTGCCATGATAAGGGGGGTGCCTTATATGCATTATGCATAATGGATTCTAACGTTGACTATGATTTAGATTATAGATAAAGTGTTTGCCTATTATATAAAAGGGGTATTCTGTGGGAGTTCCAATTCGACAAATTGCAAAAGTGGGCGGATATGTTTTAAAGCAGCGCTTACAAAAAAGAAAGCGCTATCCTTTGGTTTTGATGCTGGAACCTCTTTTTAGATGTAATTTGGCCTGCCCGGGTTGTGGAAAAATTCAATATCCGGCCGAAATTTTAAGAAAAAATTTAACACCTGAGCAATGTTTTCATGCAGTTGAAGAGTGCGGTGTTCCGATTGTTTCAGTAGCTGGAGGAGAACCTCTTTTACATCCTCAAATCGAAGAAATTATTCAGGGCCTGATCGAACGTAAAAAATTTATTTATCTTTGTACCAATGCTATTCTTCTTGAAAAACACATTCATAAATTTAAACCTTCTGTTTACTTGACATTTAGTGTTCATATGGACGGCCTGGAAAATCTTCATGACAAGGCGGTGGATCGCAAAGGTGTTTTCAAACAAGCAGTGAGTGCGATTCAAACAGCCAAAGCCAAAGGTTTTCGCGTTACGACTAATACTACAGTTTTTGATGGAACAGATCCTCAAGAAATCATTAATCTTTTTGACCGGCTCACTGAACTTGAGGTTGATGGAATGATGGTTTCTCCAGGTTATGCTTATGAAAAGGCTCCCGATCAAGAACATTTTCTTAAAAGAGGACAAACT
Source organism: Candidatus Auribacterota bacterium (assembly GCA_041906865.1). Lineage (GTDB taxonomy): Bacteria > Auribacterota > JACPWU01 > JACPWU01 > JACPWU01 > CAZXEQ01. The sequence continues at coordinate 16,716 of JAYRIK010000087.1, read as the reverse complement.
CAAAAACTTTTTTCGAATATTCTTAATGCCAATGGATCTTCTTTGAGAAAACGTTGGAAATTTAATCATTCTCCTTTTTATTTGGAATTCTTAATGGGCAAGCAAGATTATGAATGTACCCCCTGGGGGAATCCTAATTACAGCGTTTTAGGTTGGCAGAAGCCATGTTACTTGATGGCAGAGGCGGGCTATGCAGAAACTTTCCAAGAACTCTTGGAAGCCACAGAATGGTCGAAGTACGGCCATAAAAGTGGTAATCCAAAATGTGAGAATTGCATGGTTCATTCGGGATACGAGCCTACGGCGGTCAATGATTCCGTGACTAGTTTTCGAAAATCCGTTCGGTCTCTGGCGAGTGCTTTGGGTTGGGTCAAATCATAAAAAATGAATTGATAAACATTTCTTCATTTTAAGTTTTTGTCTTCGTAGTTTAAGTTTCTTTAAATTATCCTCTTGCATCTTCTTCATTAAAAGGTCAGAATTTTCTTAAATTTATTTTGAAGTTTAAAATTTTAGGGGGATTCATGAAAATTCTTGTTCGTCTTTCCATTGTTTTTGTTCTTTTATTGGTGGGTCTTTTTTTTGTAGCCCAGTTTATGGTGAATCGTCCCTTTGTTCGTGAGAAGGTGACAACGATTTTAAGTGAAAAATTAGGGCGTAAAATTTCTTTGTCAGGTTTAAGTGTAAGTGTTGTTCCTTCCATCGGTCTTAATCTTAAAGACTTGATGATTTATGAAGAAAATTCCGAAAATGTTTTTGCAAGTTTGGCAGGCCTTCAAGTTCGCGCAAAACTTTTTCCTCTCTTGAGTAAAAAAGTGATTATTCAAGCTATTGTTTTAAATCATCCCAAATTAAACGTGGTTGAGAAAAGTGAGGGGACTTATAATTTTTCAAGTTTGATGAAGGTTTCTTCACCGACCTCTTCTTCTGAACAAAAAGTAGAGAATCAAGGGCCTGAAGAAACTCAAGCTTCCAAACCCGATATTTCAATCGATTTAATTCAGATTAAGGATGCAGAATTGACTTCTGAGAAAAAACAGGCTTCAGGTGAGGCAATCGTTTTTCGTCTTCATGATGTAGATTTAGATATTCGTAATTTTTCATTAGTTAAAGGATGTTCTATTGATTTATCAGGAAAAATTGGAGAAAAGTCTGAGTTTTCTTTCAAAGGTAAAGTGGGATCTTTAGGGAATCTTGCTCTTCTTGAAGCTGAATTAGACGCTTCTTTAGAGCATTTTAGCGCAAAAGATTTGAACGGTGTTGTTGCGGCAGATACATGGCAAAATGGAAGTTTTGAAGAATTAAATTTTCAAGGACATGTCCAAGGCAAAGCAGATGTTTTGACTGCAAAAGGGGAATTAACTTTTCAACTTCTTCCTTCTGGTAAGAATTTACGTTTGAAGGGAGAACTTAATTGGAAAAAACCCAGCCAATTTGTTTTGAATGAACTCAATCTTCAGTTGGGAAACTCAGATCTTCTGCTTACTGGAGAATTTTCGAATGGAGAAGCTCCGCAGTTTAAATTTGATTTGGCTTCTGAAAAATTAGATTTAAATGATTTTATGCTGGTTTCAACTCAAGCTCCTGAAAAAATTTCTGAAGCTCCTACAAAGAAAACATCGGCAAGAGCAAAATCTTCCTCTTCTCCAAGTGGGAGTGTTTCTGAAAATCCCTTGGTGGGCAATCAATCTTTTCAAAAAGCTCATGGTACATTTGATGCACATTTAAAAAATGTAACTGTTAAGAAGAATGTCCTGACAGATGTGACCTTAAAGGCCTTACTGGACAAAGGGATTTTGTCTTTTGAGAAATTTTCCCTTAATACTTCTGATGGAAATATTGAAGGTTCAGGACACGTGAATCTTCAGAGCCCCAAATTACAATATGATTTTGATTCACATCTTCAGGGATTAAAACTTGAGAAGCTTTCAGTTGCAAATTTAGGAGAAGAAAAAATACGAGGAGTTCTTACGGGACAAGCACAAATTCAAGGTGCAGGACTTGAAAGAAGTGATCTTGAAAAAAACTTAAGTGGAAAAGCCAATTTGGAAGTTAAAAAAGGAGAATTGGTTGGAAAAAATCTTAAAAGTGAGGTTTTGTTAAAGCTGAATAATCCTTTGCTTGCAAGTGTTTTGCCAGGCTTGGCTCAAATGCAAGAGGAAGCAAAAACTCAAGAGACCGTAACTCCTTTTAAAGATTTTATAGTAGATCTTTTGATTGGGAGTGGGAGAATCAATTTAGAAAAAGCAAATTTAACTTCAGAAGATTTTCAATTCCGTGGAAAAGGAACTGTAGATTTTGCTCTTCAATCCAATATTCAAGCCCAAGTGGTTTTTTCAAAAAAATTTACAGAGAAAATGCTGCAAGGCAAAAAATCTTCAGTTTTGCCGATGGAGGAAGAAGGTTTGCTTATTCCAGCTCAAATCACAGGCCCTTTGGATAAACCTGTGGTGCTGCCCGACATCGCAGGTCTTGTTTCTTCTCTGGCCAAGGGCCAATTGGGGGATAAGTTAGGGAGTCTTTTAGGACAGAAAAAAGAAGGTGAATCAGAAGGTAAAAAAGGTTCTAATCCGTTAAGTCAACTTCTAGGAGGAGAAAAATCTTCTCCAACAGAATCTTCAGACACAGAATCGTCAGGGACAAATTCAAAAAATAATCCTTTGAAAGGACTTTTTGGAAGTGAAAGTAAAAGTGATGCAGGTGAGGGGAAAAGCAAAAAATCACCCTTTAATCTTTTTTAAAACGAGGAATATATGAGGAATAATATGAAAAAAAGCGTGAGTTGTTTATTACTTTTCTTTCTTTTTGCTTTACCTGTGTCAATCAAAGCACAAAGTCGCAACGAATCAGTAGATACGTATGTTGTCAAAAAAGGCGATACGCTATATGGTATTGCTCGTCATTATGGTATTTCTGTGAAGGAACTTGCTGAAAAAAATCATATTCAAAATAAAAATCGCCTCCGAGTTGGGCAAATACTGAGGATTTCTGAATCTTCTTTAACTCCAGTGTCTCAACCTAAATATGTTCCTCCTCCAGCGCCTTCTTCTCCTGAATTAAACGATCATTTAGAAGAAGCTCAACCGATTCTTGAAAAAGAACCCATGCATTCTTCACCCCCGCCGGCTGCAGTTGCTTCTGCGGCGGTTCCTGCTGAAAAGTCTGAAAGTGAAAAAAGAAGGAAGTTTATAGGTGTGGGACTAGCTTGGTGGTTTGCATTTTTAGACGCGAAAGCTCAAATTTCTGTGCCTGGCATTATTGGGACAGATATTGATCTGGTGGATGATTTGGGTGTAGATGATATGGTGGGAATCCCCGTTATTTCACTTTGGGTTCAGCCTTTATCCTGGCTGAAATTTCAGGCAGAATATATGACAGCTGGGATTGAAGGAAGTAAAGTGATAGATGAATCCATTGCTTTTGATGGAAGGTTTTTTGATATTTCTGATACCGTCAGAGGAGAGTTAGATGTGGATCGATTTAGCGGTTGGGTTGAAATTAATCCATTCAATGGATCTTGGGGATATTTAGGTTTCGCGGTGGGAGGCGAATATATTCATTTGGATGGGAAACTTTCCGATGATTTAATTGGTTCTGTGAGTTCTTCTTTGGATGCTGGAACAGTGACCTTAGGTGTTCAAGCAGGATTTAATCTTACGGAAAACCTTGAAGCGCATGCCAGAATGCGTGGGATGAGTTTTGACATCAGTGATGTGAAAGCAGAAGTTTTTGACATTCAAGCAGGTTTGGCTTATACCTTTTGGGACACTTTAGAATTGTCTGCTGATTATCGATACCTCTTTTTAAAAGTTGAAGAAGATGATAATTCTGGCGAGGTGACGCTTCAGGGCCCAATGCTGGGAGGAAGACTGAAGTTTTAATGACAGGGTATTGGGGATTGTGAATAGGGGATCGTGTTTAAAACAGTGATTCGCAATTTCTGGTTTTATCAATTCCCTATCCACTAACCACAATATCCGGTCTTTGAATAACGTTTGACAAAGTTCTACTTAAAAAAGTAGGATGAAGATGCCCTATCTAAATGAATGAGTAGATTTTTGACTTTAAAAAGAACGGAGGAATCATGGAAGGCTATTGCGTGAAGTGTAAGGCAAAGAAAGAGATGACAGAAGTTAAAGAAGTAGTTATGAAAAATGGTAAGAAAGCTGCTCAAGGCAAATGCCCAAGCTGTGGTACGGGTATGTTTAAGATTCTTCCTAAGAAGTAATTTTTTTAAAGCAAACAGGCAGGAGAGATGTCTCCTGCCTGTTTTTTTATGCCCCCATTCTGTATTTCATTGAAGAGTATCCCCTGGCTTGTTGAAACTTGTAAGGCTAACAGCAGGTGATTGGGATGATTAGCAATTGAGTATTCTTTTTCTATTTGCTACAATCCACCCCCGATTAAAGAAAATTGAATAATCTCCGCCTGAGGCGGATCTGCCTTTGGCAGAAAAATCGAAGGAGTGAAGTCATGGCAAAAGAACTCGCATATGTTTTAATTACCCCTTATACCATTCTTAAATCCAGAACAGGTGGAGTGGTTGCAAGACTATTAGGTCGTACAGATCAGGAATTGGTCGGAGTTCGTCTATTTTCTCCAAGTCAAGCCTTGGTGCGTGATTTTGTAGATGAGATTCGAAAGCAAGATACTCAGGATGATTTAGATATTCGAGCCGATAATAAAGAAGGTAAAGCTTTAATCAGAGATCTTATTGCCAATTATGTTTTAGAAAATTTTTCACCTGATAGTGAAACAGGTCAGAGACGGCGTGTTCTCATGCTTCTTTTTCAAGGGGAAAATGCAGTTCAAAAAATTAGAGATGAAGTGGTTGGGCATATTACATCGATGACCATCAGTGGCGAAACCATTCGAGATACATATGGGGATTGCGTTTTAGATAAAAAAGGAATGGTTCGCTATTTTGAACCCGCTGTTTTGGTCATCCCCAATGGGAAGGTTTCCCAGAAAAGCTTAGCACTTTGGGCAAAGTATTCAGATGAAGATGGGGGAATTTTAGAAAAAGTTGTGAAGCATGGAGAAGGTGTGCACCCTGAGAAAGTTTTAGTTTTGATTAAACCAGAAAATTTTCAAAGACCTACCAGTCGTGTGGGCAATATCATTGATATGTTTTCCAAAACAGGACTTTATATCATTGGGGCACGTTTGGTACAGATGAGCATTGATCAGGCATTAGAGTTTTATGGCCCTGTGCAAAAAGTTCTTCAGGAAAAAATGACACCTCGCGTAAAAGAACAAGTCAGTGCAGCTTTATCGGCAAGATTTGATTTTGTGGTCCCAGATTCTTTTATTGAAAAAGCAGGTGCAGAGTTATCCCCTATATATGCTCAAAATGAATTTAATAAAATTGTTCAATTTATGACAGGGTATAATCCTTCAGAAGTGAAGGATCCTGCTGTTAGAAAGGCTCCTGGCCAACAAAAGTGTCTCGCTTTGGTTTATCAGGGGAAAGACGCTGTTTCAAAAATACGTGGAGTGCTAGGGTTAACAGATCCCAATAAAGCGGCTCCTGCGACAGTACGTCGAGAATATGGCCAAAATATTTTGGTCAATGCTGCTCATGCTTCTGATTCGGTTGCCAATGCAGAGAGAGAAATTAAAATTTTGAATATTGCAGATAATGATATTCGACCATTAATTGAAAATTTTTACGGGGCTACGGTTCAGTAAGATTTCATAAGGAGTTGATCAATGAAAGGTTTGACAGGCTTATCAAAGCGTGTGATGGGAATCAGTGAATCTGAAACCTTGGCCATTAATGCAAGATCAGCAGAGTTTAAGGCCCAGGGGATTGATGTAATTAATTTTGCTGCAGGAGAGCCTGATTTTGATACGCCTCAACATATTAAAGATGCGGCCAAGAAAGCCATTGATGAAGGTTTTACCAAATATACGCCGACACCCGGAACGGCTGAATTAAAAAAAGCCATTTGCGAAAAATTAAAAAAAGATCAGGGACTGGATTATGGTCCTGAACATGTGATTGTTTCTTGTGGCGCTAAACATTCTTTATTTAATGCTATTTTATCTTTGTGTGATAAAGATGAAGAAGTCATCATTCCATCTCCTTATTGGGTGACGTATCCTGAACTTGTAAAATTGGCCAATGCGACTCCTGTTTATTTGCGTACGCGAGAAGAAAATGGGTTTAAAATAGATCCCAATGATCTTAAGAAAGTGGTGAGTCGTAAAACCAAAGTGATTATCATGAACAGCCCGTCGAATCCAACCGGTGCTGCTTATCATGAAAATGAATTAAAGGAAATTGCAAAAATTGCTTTTTCGGATGGTATTTATGTTGTTTCAGATGAGATTTATGAAAAGGTTCTTTATGATGGGTTGAAACATTCCACCTTAGCTTCTTTTGGTAAAGAACAAACATTGATTATCAATGGTGTTTCCAAATCTTATTCCATGACGGGCTGGCGTATTGGTTATGCAGCAGGACCGGCACATGTGGTGAGTGCTATGAATCGTTTACAAAGTCATAGCACCTCCAATCCAACATCGATTTCTCAAAAGGCTGCAGTTGCCGCACTTCGAGGTGGAGATGACTGTATTAAGCCAATGGTGAAAGCTTTTCAAGAAAGACGGGATTATATTGTTGATCGGCTCAATGCAATTCCTAAAGTAAGTGTGAGAAAACCGGAAGGCGCTTTTTATGTATTCCCAAATATTTCAAGATTGGGTATCCCTTCCGCCAAACTTTCTCAAATGCTTTTAGAAGAAGCACATGTGGCTTTGGTTCCAGGAGCTCCCTTTGGGAGTGATGATCATATTCGTCTTTCTTATGCGACTTCGATGGAGAATATTAAGAAGGGGTTAGATCGAATAGAAGCTTTTTTGAAGAAAATTTAAACATAAATAAAATACGGATTTTATATGACACGTCAGGATATTTTGAAAAAAGGAAGTAAAATTACAAAAGAGGGCGCTTTTCTGAAAGTTCCTGATAGACCTGTTATTCCTTATATCGAAGGAGATGGCGTAGGTCCCGATATTTGGGCAGCAGCACAACCTGTGTTTGATGCTGCAGTGAAAAAGGCTTATGGAGGAAGTAGAGAAATTCAATGGTTAGAAGTTTTTGCTGGAGAGAAAGCTTACAAGAAAACAGGACAATGGCTTCCTCAAGAAACTTTGCAGGATTTGAAAGACTTTAGAGTTGGCATTAAAGGCCCTTTAACAACTCCCGTGGGAGGAGGCATTCGCAGTCTCAATGTGACACTTCGTCAGGAGCTAGATCTTTTTGCTTGTGTACGGCCTGTGCGTTATTTTGAAGGAGTTCCAAGTCCTGTCAAGAGGCCACAAGATGTGAATATGGTTATTTTTCGTGAGAATACAGAAGATGTGTATGCGGGCATTGAATGGAAACAAGGTTCTAAAGAAGTTGAAAAAGTCATTCGCTTTCTCAATGAAGAGATGGGATGCAAAGTTCGTTCTGATTCTGGTGTAGGCGTTAAGCCTATCAGTGTTTTTGGAACCAAGAGATTAGTACGTATGGCTATTCGATATGCCATTCAACACAAACGTCATTCTATGACGATTGTTCACAAAGGCAATATCATGAAATTTACGGAAGGTGCTTTTCGTGAATGGGGATATGAAGTGGCTAAACAAGAATTTGCTAATGAAACTATTGTATGGGAAGAGGTAGAAAAGAATTTTGGAGGGAAAGCACCTGAAACCAAAGTTTTAGTAAATGATGTGATTGCAGACGCTATGTTTCAACAAGTCCTTTTAAGACCTTTGGAATATAGTGTTTTGGCTTTACCCAATTTAAATGGGGATTACATGTCAGATGCTCTTTTGGCTCAAGTTGGGGGATTGGGACTTGGACCTGGTGCCAATATTGGTGATGATGTGGCTGTATTCGAAGCTACACATGGAACTGCGCCTAAATATGCGGGGCAGGATCGTATCAATCCCAGCTCTTTGATCTTGTCAGGAGTCATGCTTCTAGAACATTTGAATTGGATTGAAGCTTCGGAATTGGTTGTTCAAGCCCTTCAGAAGACTTTTTTACAGAAGCGTGTGACGTATGATTTAGAGCGTCAAATGCAGGGTGCAAAACTTTTGAAATGTTCTGAGTTTGGTCAGGCTATTATTGAAAATATGGCGGAAGTTTGTATTGCACATTGACTTTTTCAGTGAAGGTGAGTAGATTTTAGCCTCATCAAATGGTGTTTTTGAATAAAAATTTTGATTTTGTAAGTTGGGGGGGTGTAGCTCAATTGGTTACCCGACCAAAGTTCGCATAGCGAACATTGGAACGGGCCCGCATAAATGCGAAGCTTTTGGCGGGGAGCATGCTATGTGGTACGTATATGTTTTGTACAGCAAAGCCGAAAATCGATTTTATATTGGTTTTACCCATGATTTACGTAGACGTATAGGGGAACATAAGAGAGGTAAAACGAAAACGACAAGTCATATGGTTTCTTGGCGACTTGCATATTATGAAGCATGTTTATCAGAACAGGACGCTCAAATTAGAGAAAAGCAATTAAAAACAGGATTTGGTAGAGGGTATTTAAGGAGAAGGCTAGCATTTTTTCTAAAGGGGGTGTAGCTCAATTGGTTAGAGCGCTGCCCTGTCACGGCAGAGGTTGCGGGTTCGAGCCCCGTCACTCCCGGATTTTCCGTAGATTAAAGGAGTAAAAGACAGTTAAGAGAGTAAAGGAATAGGTTGGTTGAATCGAGGGGATCGAATAGGAGCTCCGCCTAACCAACAATCACATCTGCCGGTGGCAGATGTGAGACATTGAAAGGAGCGGATGGCCGACCGGAGTCCCGAAGGGACGAAGGCGCCGAGCCCCGTTACTCCCGGATTTTCTCAAGATTAAAGGAGGAATAAATATGATTCAGATTAATCAGAAAGTTCAAGATTTTGAAGTCGATGCTTATCATAACGATGAAATAAAAAAAGTTCGTTTTGCAGACTATCGTGGTAAATGGATGGTTTTAATTTTTTATCCAGCAGATTTTACTTTTATTTGTCCAACAGAGCTTGAAGATGCTGCCAAACATTATGAAGAATTTAAGAAATTAGGTGTAGAGATTTTTTCTGTGAGCACAGATACCGTTTATACACACAAGGCTTGGCATGATACGTCTACTGCTATCAAGAAGGTTCAGTATCCTATGATTGCAGATCCCACAGGGAAACTGTGTCGTGAATTTGGAACATATATTGAAGAAGCCGGGCTTTCTTTGAGAGGGACGTTTATCATCGATCCAGATGGACTGTTAAAGGCCATTGAGATTCAAGATAATAGTATGGGTCGTAATGCTAAAGAGCTTTTAAGAAAATTACAGGCTGCAAAGTTTGTGCGTGAAAATAAAGGTGAAGTTTGTCCCGCCAGTTGGGAACCTGGACAGAAAACACTGAAGCCTGGTTTAAACCTTGTCGGTAAGATTTAATCTACGAATGCCTCGTTTTGATTTTAAATGCCGGGATAGCTCAGTCGGTAGAGCAGAGGACTGAAAATCCTTGTGTCGGCGGTTCAATTCCGTCTCCCGGCATGTTTTCACTCTCAGATAGTTTTCCCTTTGTCTCCACTTAGAGTCTAAAATTTAGCCGACACAAGAGAGGGGTTTGGGGAGAACACCTGGTCTCCCCAATGAGTGAAATGATTCCTTATAGGAAAAGGAGTACAGCGAATCCTGAACATTGTGAAGGATGAGCGCCTTGAGGAAAAACCTTGGTTTTCCCTCTGGGGAATCCCGATGAATATTGGGATGACGTGGGGGCGGTTCAATTCCGTCTCCCGGCATGTTTTCTCTCGATCAAATAACTTGTCATTCCCGAGTGCTTTTATCGGGAATCCATTTTTTTAAATTTCTCTAGTCTTTCCTCAATATGCTGTTCAAAAGAAAGTTTCTGCATTTCCCCAATATGCTGGAGCATGGGAACTTTTAAACTTCTTGCAAAGTCTTTGATCGAATTTTTCTTCTTCGCATCTGTAGAAAAACCAAGCGCTTGGAAATTTCCCTTTTCTTTTTTTAAAATTTTATGAAGTTCATTTAGATTCGAAAAAGGTTTTACAAAAATCACTCGATTGAGACAAGATGCATGAAATGAGGGATTTTCTTCATAAATGATTGTCCACTCAGGGGTAGGATGACTTGAAATACAGGATTTATCTGAAGATAGTGCTGTTTGCCCTCGAATTTGATGAATTTGGGAGGCTTCGCCCAAAGAAATTTTTCCAGTAGGAAGTTTTTTTAGAATTTTCTGCATCGCATCCGCCAATTTTTTTGCCCAATCATGAACTAAAATATTACCTCCCTTTTGTACATAGATTACATGGGGAGACATGCAACCTTGCTGATCATAGAGAGAAATGTCGTAAGCAACTTTTTGAGTGAGCGAGTCTATAAATTGTTTCGTCATATGTTCTTTTAAAATAATGCTAAAACTTAATTTATGTCCAAAAGACAAAAAAGTTTTTGAAGAAGAGATTTTTTCTGAAATTTTTTCAATCGTCTCATCAGTTCCATAAGCATGAATAAGATCAGATTTTTTAAATAAATCTTTTTCAAAATTCGATTTTCCTCCAGGCCAATGAAAAGCCGTAATACATTTTCCAAGTTTTGGATTTACTTTTTGAATCGAGCGTATTAGCAGAATAGGAAAGAGAGGAGCGCGTGAAGGGCATTTCACAAAGACAGAAGATTTTAAAAGAAGCCCAAGAAATATATCGAAAAGCATAGGAGTAGGAATAATTCCTGCAAAAATGAAAGTAGATACGCATGGCCGAGGAAAGTTCTCAAGTTGTTTTAATGCTTTTTTTAATTTTTTTTGAGTGACTTCTTGAAAAGCTAAATCAAGTCCTTCAGAAATGATTTCTTTAGAGCCTCCTGTTGTCAACGATAGCAATTTTATCGCTTCTTTTCGAACGGGAGATTTTGGTTTTAACCAAAGTTGTGCAACTTCATTGAGCGAAAGAATTATTTCTTCCGTTTTTAAGAGAATCAAATATTTTTTGTGGTGAATTTGAAGAGTTTTTAGAGCTTTTTTGAGACAAGGTAAGGAAGCAGAAGATTTAAGGAGGTTTATAAAATTAATTATCATTTTAAGATTCTTTATGCAAATAAGTTATAAAAAATAATTAAAACTTGAAATTGTGCTAAAAATGAGCTACAATATTACCTGTCTTTCCAAAAAGGAGCTATATCCAAAGCATGGCTTTTCGAAAAGGTTTTTCTTTAATTTTAGCTATTTCTTTAATCGTCCATTCTGGAGAGTTTTCACCCTCTTTTTCTGCTCCGGCTTCAAGCACTATCCCATTCATAAACGAAGCTTTTTTAGACTCAGCAATATCTCCATTTGCTCATGTTGGAGAGTTCTCCAAAAGTAATCATCAAAATAGTCCTTTTGTTATTCATATTCAAGATCTTCATTGTAACTCTGAAGCACAAATGAATGTATCGAAGATTTTAGAAACGCTATGGAAAAAATTACATGATGATTCGAATGTTTTATCGCATGACGGGTTTTTAGTTTTAGTTGAAGGAGCTAAGGGGGAAATAGACACGAGTCTTTTTGGTTCATTCCCTGATCAAAGATTGAAAGAAGAGGCAGCACTCACTTTTTTAAGAGAAGGTAGATTAAGTGCAGCAGAATTTTTTGCTATCACACAATATTCAAAAATTCCTGTTCGCATTGTAGGGCTTGAAGATGAAAAATTATATCAGGAAAATTTGAAGGCTTTTAAAGAAGTGATGGATCAGAAAAGTCTGATGGATTCTTTTTTAGCAAAAGTTGATAAAGATTTTTTCAGGATTGCTCAAAAAATCTTTTCGAAACAACTTTTAGAAATCTTTGAAAAGGAGAGATCTTATCAGGATAGAAAAATAAAATTTGATGAATATATTCAAGATCTCTTAAAACAGAACGTCGAACATCAGACTTCTCTGATTTCTAATTCTCCTAATCTTAATTCTTATATACACATTTTGAATCTTCAGAGATCTTTATCAAGGGAAAAGGTAAAAAAAGAGGCACAGGCGCTTTTAGAAGATTTGACGCATCATTCATCTAAAAATGATTTAGCGCTTCTTGTGAAAAAGAGTTTGGAGTATCGACTTGAAAAAATCCCTAGCTTGGAATATTTTCACTTTTTATTAGGGAAAGCAGGTGTTTTAAAAGAAAGATCTTCTGAGTTAACAAAGTATGTTGGTCTTCTTGAGCAAGAAACATCTCTTGATCATGAAGCCATGATTCGTGAATTGGGAGAGTGGGTGGATTCTTTGAAAGTATCGTTAGCAAATACTCCTGAAGCCAAAAATCTTTTGGAGAGGAGACAAAAAGAAATTCTTTTAGAAAAAATATTACGTTTGGAAGCTTCAAGAGAGGAGTGGGATAGATTTAAAAAAGATAAAAATGTGAATGGATCCCCCGATGTTACATCGGGGGATGACAAAATAAAGTCTCTTTTTTCTTTAGCGCAACGCTTTTATGAACTTGCCTGCAAAAGAGATGAAATAATGATGAAGAAAACATTAGAGAGTATCGCTCAGAATAAATCGGCGAACGGGAAACGGGTAACGGTATTAATCACAGGCGGTTTTCACACATCTTCTGTCACGAAGCGATTGAAAAAAGAAGATTTAGGTTATGCGGTTTTAACTCCTAAAACTTCTACGGATTTAGATGGAAAGGTTTATCAACAGTTAATGATGGAAGAATTGAAAAACCGTCATGCGTCAAGCGGCTTGCGTCATGCGAATATATACGACGCACAACGCCCCTCGCATGACGATAAGTTGGCTCTTTCCTATCTTTTCGATGAACTTGCTCGAGAAAACCGACCCGAAGTTCAGGAAAGAGATCTCAAAAGATTTGCTCAGATATTATCTCGTTCTGGAGCTTCAAAATATGGAAAAGAGTTTGTTCGTAATTGGCTTATGAATTGGCAGAAGAATCACGGCGCAGGTGCAAGTGATTTTATAAAGCGTGTAGTTGAGGAAACTCTCAAAGATTTGGATGTTGCTAGAGTAAAGCCATCAGGAAATATCCTTTCTAAAAAGGATATTGTTCAGTTAATCCGTAAAGACCGTGAACTAGGGAAATTAGTTGTTCGTGTTTTAAAAACCTTAAATGATCCTTTATCTGATTTTGCACAGAAGAAATTGGAGAAGATAGAATCAAGGCCCGGTCCTCTAGATGGGAAAACAATCTTTCGTGTTTTTCAAGATACGATAGATCTTGTAGGAGGTTCTCAAACTCATTTGGATGCTTTGAATCGAGGGCTTCTTGAACGAAATCGCATGACCATTGTTCAAATGTATTTGACAACCGATCCTAATGAAAAAGAGAAAAGAATAAAAGTAGGGAAAGGAGAACTTATTTTAGTCCCTATTTTGAGAAAAGATTTTTCTAATTCACGATCTTGGAGTAAGGCCGAAAATAGATTGTATAGTGAAGTTGTTAAATGGTTAAATCGATCAGGTATCAAGGGTTCTCTCCGTAGTTGGCTTCTAACAACGCCATTCTCTCCTGTTTTGTCTAATCTGCCGGCTTTTAGAAGATTCTATGGAACAGGAGCAGAGATAGAAAGTCTTCTAAATATTATTAAAAAATATTCTGTTGATTTAGTGATGATTCATTCTTTAGGAGCTGTGAATGGAGTAGAGCTTGTTCAACGGGTGAAAGAACAAGGAATTCCCTGTTTGGCTCAGCATCATGGGGGGAATTCTTCCATAGAGCGGCATTATCCAAGAAAGATGCTTGATTCAGTAGATGGTGTTACAGGTGTCTCTTCAGTAAATGTTCCTCTACATACTCGTTCTCGTTTTGTGAATCTTTCAAATGGAGTAGATATGGATTTTTGGAATCCTCTTGATGCTCATCCTGAAAGGATTTCTATTTTAGAAAATATTCCTGTGATTTTTTTACCCTCAAGAATTTATTCTGAAAAAGGACAGTTGGAATTTTTAAAAATTGCTCAGCGACTGAGAGACGAAGGATTCAGGTTTAAACTTGTATTTGCTGGAGGTATTTTCTCTTCGGGAATAGACGAGAAAATCAAGATTTTAGCAAAATCTTATGGTTTGGAAGAGGATATCGTTTTAACAGGACATCTTTCTCGAGAGGAGATGAGAGATTATTATGCAAGAAGCATAGTGGTTGTATGCCCTACTCAAGAAGATGAAGGATTGCCACGGGTGCTTTTAGAAGCTCAGGCGATGCAAAAGCCTGTAGTGGCCTATAACAAAGGAGGTATTCCTGAAGCTATAGAAAATGGAAAGACAGGTTATCTTGTAAATCCAGGAGATACAGATGAATTTGTAAATAAAGTTGCATTGTTACTTGAAAATTCAGTCAAAAGGACTGAATTGGGAAGAGCAGGGAGAAGATTTATTCGGAAGAAATTTTCTTTGGGTCGTATGGTCAGGCGTCATGAAAGATTTTATCTTAGATTTTTAGATGGGTCCGATGGATTTATTCAAAGTCGTGAAGGAAAAGTTTCAGCGAGAATTTTTAAGGCTCAAAAAGATGAAATTGAGAAACACGAGATCGATTCGAATGATCAATTTATTATTGAACAAATTTTAGAATCTATTGTGAATCATCCAGAATTTCCACAAGACAAGAAAAAAGAATTCAGACGCCAATTAAACAATCTGAAGAACGGGCAGCATAAGATTCGTGTTTTTGAGGGTATTGTCGAAGCAGAAGAAGATTATTTTTTAGGAAAGGGCTCTCCCAGAGAAAAAAGAACTTTTTTTGCAGAAGATTTGATTCGAGAGTTAAAAGCTATTCCTCATAACACACTTGTCGAAGAATATTTCTTGCATGAATTTCTTTGCCCTGTTCTAGGTCATGAAAAGGCGATTCTCTTACAACAGAAGATTTATCCAGAGAATTATCCAGATTCAGACAAATTACGAGAGCAAGATCCAGCCCATCCTTATAAAGGTCTTTTGGGAGATGCACTTCGAAAATTTATTAACAAAAAATCTTTAGCAAAAAGTATTGCTTCTTTGCCTGCTTTGGATGCTTCCTCTTTAACAGATTCTGAAAAAAGAGAAGTTGCTAAACGTCTACGCGAATTTCATCAAAAAATGAAAGAGGAGCTGAAACCTCTTCGCGATAGTTCTGAGGATCCAGCCCTTTATACGATTACGATTCGAGAACAGAGACGCTTCTGTGAAGAATTTGTGAAACATTCTTCTATTTTAGTGAAAACGATGAATCGACAGGCCGCCCTAGAAGAAGCTTGGAGAAGAGCAGAAACGATTTATCGAGATATGATGCCTTCTTCAGATTATGATAAGAACTCTCAAATGGTTCAACTTCTTCCGAGTGACATCAAAGAAGTCCAGATGCAACCCAGAACAGTTTCTGTTCGAAATTTTGAGCATAAAATCAGTGGATTGGAACAGAAGGTTATAACTGCGACTGAAAAGAAAAATTTTGTTCCTATGCAAGGGTATGATCAGATTATCTCTGGAGAGAATGGACCTATTATCTTTTTCTCTGCTAATCTCCAAGAGGGAATAGGAATGTTTTATCCAAACAGTAATCAATCTACTCAATGGTTAGCTTGCAAGCTTCTTCATGTCAAAGTTTTAAGGCATGCTAATCGTTTGACGATTATTGGAACAGATGAAAATGGGAAAATACATCTTTTTGAAAAACAGGGAGCCCGTCAATTTAGAGAAAAAATTCTTGAAAGAATTCATGTTAAAAAGGGTTCAAATTTAGAATTTGATGCATGTTTTGATGCAAATGGAAATTTAAACATTGTTTACCGAGAAGATATCTCAGGAGAAATGTCTCTATTAAAAGAAGATACACAAGGTCAGTTTGTCCTTAGAAATATAGGGTTTAAACCTGCTCCTGGAGGATGGAGCAAGTATAAAATTCTATTGACGCCTACAGGACAAGTTATCGTTTTAGTGCTAGAAAGTGGAGGAACAATAAATATTCTAAAAGAAAATGGAAGTCGTTGTTTGGATGTTTCGACAATAGGCGGTATATCTGACCCGATGTCTCTAGATGCGTTACTTGATAAAGAAGGCAAATTAATTTTTGTCTGTGGAAGTGGATATGGATTGTTGAAGGTGTATAAAGAAGAGGTATCAGGTAAGTATTCCATAAGGGATTTAAAATTATTAGAAACTGATCACGATAAACAAGTGGATGTAAAATGTTTGTTGAATTCGACAGGGGAGTTTGTTCTTGTTTCTGGAAGTTATACAGGAATAAGAGCTTGGGTGGGAATGGAGGAAACACTGTTTAATGAAAAAATATTGGGAGAGAGAGGAATTTCTCATTTAGATGCTTATTTAGATTCTCAGGATTTCTTATGCTTAATTGCTTCTAAGCATGACTTAGAAGGAAGATGGATAATGAGATCTCTTGAAGATGAAGATGATACCTATTCCAAAGTTTCTCGGTCTTTTGAGAGTGATATTCCTACCCTTTTTATTCAACCTATTAACAGTTTAGACAATTTGGAAAAAGCTATTCAGAAATATCAAGATGAGAAAAAGAATGTGCATGTGGAGACGATTACTGGGACTCCTTTTACGGATCGGGTGCAATTGATTGGGGCAGTGATGCCGATGGAGGAAGGAATGTCTCCGAATGAAGACATTCCTTCAGAGGGGGAGTTAAAAACAAAAGAAAAATTTAAATTTCAAAAAGGGGTGTTATATCGATTGGTCGATTTAGCAAATGCCCAT
>JAYRIK010000086.1:0-7334 GCA_041906865.1 Candidatus Auribacterota bacterium | reverse complement strand
GTAGAATCTAACACAGAGATCGCACCTGGTTTTTTTGTCCTTGAAATTAATAGCCCTGAAATCGCTAAAGTTTCAACACCTGGGCAATTCGCCATGATCAAGCCCGAAGGACGAGTCGGAATTCTTTTAGGAAGACCTTTTAGTATTTTCAAAAAAGAAGGCTCTAAACTTTCTTTTCTTTATAAAATTTACGGTAAAGGATCTCGAGAAATTTCTCTGCTGAGCAAGCAGGATACGGTCAGTCTTTGGGGTCCTTTAGGAAGAAGTTTTTTCCCGACTCAAAATAAACGCTGGATTTTTGTTGCAGGAGGAGTTGGAGTTGCCCCCTTTTTATTCCTCGCACAAAATGCTCCATCAGATGTCAAAATGACACTTTTTTTTGGAATTAAAAATAAGACTCAAGCTATTTTGAAGAATGAATTTGAAAGCTTAGGTTGCGAAGTTATTTTTGTTACGGAGGATGGGAGTTTGGGCAAAAAAGGGCTGGTCACAAATTACTTAGAAGAATTTTTAAGCAAAGAAAAATCTCTTCAGTCAAAAGAAATACTCACTTGTGGACCTCGTCCCATGGAGGTTCAAGTTGCAAAAATTTCAGAAAAATTAAACATACCTTGCCAAGTTGCCTTTGAAGAATATATGGGATGCGGCATAGGAACTTGTATGGGATGTGTTGTGAAATGCGAAAATGAGACAGACTGGAGTTATAAGCGCGTCTGTCGTGAAGGCCCCATTTTTATGTCTCATGAAATCATTTGGGAGAATTAAAAGTGAATTTAGCTGTAGAACTAGGCAGTTTAAAGCTTAAAAACCCAGTAACCGTTGCCTCAGGCACTTTTGGCTACGGCGAAGAATTCTCTGAAATTTTTGATCTGAATCAATTGGGAGGTATTGCAGTTAAGGGTCTCACCCTTAAACCACGTAAAGGCAACCCTCCCCAACGTATCGTTGAAACTCCCCTGGGAATGCTTAATTCTATTGGTCTCCAAAATGTCGGCGTAGAAAATTTTATTGAGAAAAAAATTCCATTTCTAAAAAAGCATGATACTCAAATTATTGCAAACATTAATGGTGAAACTTCCGATGAGTATGAAGCTCTGGCCGAAAAACTAAACCCGATTAAAGAAGTGGCCGCCGTAGAAATTAATCTCTCATGCCCCAATGTAAAAGCAGGGGGGATTCATTTCGGATCAGACCCCGATAAAGTTTTTGAAGTCACCTCAAAGGTTAGAAAAAAATTCTCAAGAGCTGTTATTACCAAACTATCCCCCAACGTCACAGATATTGTTCCTATGGCTCAAGCAGTCAAATCAGCGGGGGCAGATGCAGTTTCCGTTATCAATACGTTGGTGGGCATGTCGATTGATATTTATAAGCGTAAACCGATCATTAAATTTAAAACAGGGGGGCTTTCAGGCCCCGCTATTAAACCCGTAGCCATTCGACTGGTTTATGAAGTTTATCGGAAGGTTAAAATTCCCATTCTGGGCATGGGAGGCATTACAACTGCTGAAGATGCCATTGAATTTTTTCTGGCGGGCGCTTCAGCCATCGCTATCGGAACTGCAAATTTTTATGATCCGTTAGCTTGCCTGAAAATTCTGGAAGGAATTAAAAAATATATGTTAAAGTTTGGGCTAACAAATATTCAAGAATTAACTGGAGCTGTACATGAGTCTTGATAACGCATCAAAAATAATTTTGGCATTGGACGTTCCTGAGCTCAAAACAGCAGAAAAATTGCTGAGTGATTTGGAAGGAACTCTTAAAATGGTTAAAATAGGTTCTGCCTCCTTTTATCGATGGGGGAAGAAGATTATTGATTTAGCCCAACAAAAAAATTTAGGACTTTTTATCGATTTTAAATTTCATGACATTCCAAATACAGTTGCTTCTGCTGTTGAAAGCATTACCAGTTGGGGCATTCGAATGCTGACAGTTCATACGTCCGGTGGAAGAAAAATGTTAGAAGCAGCTGTCACTGCCGCCCATAAAACTTCTGAAAAATTAAACATTCCGAAACCTATGGTCATAGGAATCAGTGTTCTCACAAGCATTGATGAATCTACTCTTAAAAATGATTTAACCATCTCAAAATCTCTTCCATCTTTTGTTTCTCATCTTGCTGTGTTAGCTAAGGAATCTGGATTAGATGGCATTGTTGCTTCGGGTCAAGAAATTGAAAATATTCGCCAAGCCGTAGGTCAAAATCTTAAAATTGTTTGTCCAGGCATTAGATCGCTTGAAGACACCAAAGCCGATCAAAAAAGAACTTTATCTGCTTCAGAAGCTTTTCAAAAAGGAGCAGATTTTATTGTGGTGGGACGTCCTATTTATGAGGCCAAAAATCCACGAAACGCATTAGAAGAAATGATGAGGCAAACCAGTGATGCAATCTGATGAAGTTTTAAAAATTTTTAAAGAGAAAGAAGCTCTTTTAGAAGGGCATTTTGAATTGGCTTCCAAGAAGCACAGTCCTTTTTACATGCAATGTGCCAAGATTTTACAGTATCCTGATGTCACTCATTTATTCTGCTCTGAATTAGCTAAAAAATTTGAGAAAGAAAAAATTGATGCAGTAGCAGGTCCAGCCATTGGAGGAATCATTATTGCCTATGAAATGGCAAAAGTTCTGGGTGTACGCTCTATTTACGCAGAACGAAAAGAGGAAGTTTTAGAATTCAGACGTGGATTTGAAATTGGAAAGAATGAAAACATTCTTCTGGTGGAAGATGTCGTGACAACAGGGGGATCGATTCTAGAACTGGGTAGGCTTATTCAGAAAATGGGAGCAAATGTTATTGGACTCTCCAGCTTTATTGATCGAACAGAAGGGAAAATATCTTGGCCTTTTTCTTTTAAATCTTTGGCTCAAGTTCATTTTCCAACTTATGAGCAAAGAGAGTGTCCTCTATGCCAAAAGGGAGTTCCAATTACAAAACCAGGAAGTCAAAAATTAGCTCAAAAGATACAGCACAGCAGTACCAGTCCTTAGAAAGGAATAATAAAAAGGTAAATTTATGATTAGAAGTATGACAGGCTATGGCCGCGCCGAGAAATCAAATGAACATGGGAAAATAACCGTGGAGATTTCCTCTTTAAACCGGCGTAGTCTTGAAATCTTTGTCAATCTTCCTGACTCTCTTCAAAACTTTGAGCAATCCATTCGAGATACGGTAGGAAAGTTTGCAAAAAGAGGAAAGCTTCAAATTCGTATTCACTTTGAATCTGTTTCCAGCACAGCAGAATTTGTTGTAGATATTGAGTTAGCTAAACGATATGCCGATGCACTTGAAACGCTTTGTGAAGAATTAGAATTAGAAGACGATATTACTTTAAAAGATGTTTTAGCTTGCAAAGACGTCTTATCCTTTGAACAATCAGAACAAAACGTAGAAGCTGTTGAAGAAATTTTAAACGAAACATTAATTATTGCACTGGAAGAGATGAATGAAATGCGAGGCAAAGAGGGTGCACATTTACAGGAAGACATTATCCGTCGCCTTAATATGATCGAAGTAAAGGTCAAAGAAATTCAATCCCTCGGGCCTTTGGCTCTTCAACGCTATGAAACACGCATCAAAAAACGTTTGCAGGATTTACTTGTTGAGCTTCCAAACAATGAAGACCGCGTAATGCGTGAAGTTGCTCTTATGGCAGAGCGACTAGATGTCACAGAAGAAATTGTACGTATGCAAAGTCATTCACAACAGTTTTTTAAAACATTTGAATCCGATGATTCTGTGGGTCGACTGCTTGATTTTATTATTCAAGAAATGTTTCGTGAAATGAACACGATTGCGTCAAAGTCGAACGATCTTGAAATTTCAAGGCTGTCGGTTGAAGTTAGAAATGAATTGGACAAAATCAGAGAACAAATCCAAAATATTGAATAATTATGAATGAATCAGATCTGAAAAATTTATTGATTGTTATTTCATCTCCTTCTGGTGGGGGGAAAACAACTTTGCGTAATCGTCTCTTAGAAATATTTCCTAACTTGCACTACTCCATTTCCTGTACTACTCGCAAACCTCGTTCTGGAGAAATTGAAGGAAAAGACTATCATTTTATTAGTCAAAAAGACTTTGAAACTAAGCTTAAGAATGAAGAATTTGTTGAACATGCAAAGGTGTACGATTATTTTTATGGAACTCCTCTCAGTGAAATCGATGTCCCCATAAAAGAAGGGAAAGATGTTTTGTTGGATGTCGATACTCAAGGAGCTTTAGCCATCAGAGCTAAAAGAGAAGCTGTTTTGATTTTTATTCTTCCTCCTTCTTTAGAAATCTTAAAAGGCAGGCTTTACAATAGAAAAACGGACACAGAAAATGAAATTGGAAAAAGACTTCGAGAGGCTTACAGAGAGTTTCAAATGGCTAATCGATACGATTATCTGGTAATTAATGATCATTTGGAGCATACAGTTGAAAAGATTAAATCCATCATATTGGCAGAAAAGCATAAAATTCACAGACAAGATCATTTGATTCAAATTTTGAACGATTGGATGGCGGAGGATGTGCATCATGAAAAAAAATCTTCTTAAAAATAAACGTATTCTATTAGGCATTTCAGGATCTATCGCTGCTTATAAAGCTTGTGAATTGATTCGCCAGATCACAAAAGAAGAAGCAGAAATTCATGTGATGCTCACTCAGAATGCATCTCAGTTTGTAACCCCACTTACTCTGAAAACGCTTTCTGGACATCCTGTTTTAGAACATATGTATGATGAAGTTGAATTTTCTCATATCATGCATACGGACATGGCACATTGGGCTGAACTTATTGTTATTGCACCTGCAACAGCCAATATCATCAGCAAAGTTGCTTGTGGCCTTGCAGATGATTTGATTTCTACAACCATTCTAGCAACAAAAGCTCCTGTTCTCTTTGCCCCAGCCATGAATGATCAAATGTACGAAAATCCACTTTTTCAGGAGAATCTGGGTAAGCTAAAAAAGCATGGATATCATTTTGTGAATCCTGAGTCTGGAGCTTTGGCTTGCGGCTATGAAGGAATAGGTCGACTTGCATCTCTGGATAAAATTATGGAATCCATTCACCAACTTTTATAGAGGGAATTCTTAGTGAGAAATCATCTCCCTCGTATTCTCATAACGACAGGTCCTACACGTGAATACTTTGATCCTACGCGTTTCTTAAGCAACCCCTCCAGCGGGAAAATGGGATGGCTTTTAGCCCAAGAAGCAAAAGCCCAAGGATGTCCAGTAAAACTGATTCATGGACCACTAGCCTTTAAAGTCTCAGATATTCCATCAATTTCAGTTACTTCTGCATTAGAAATGTTTAAGGCAGTAAAAAAGAATTTTAAAGATTGTGATATTCTCATTATGAGTGCGGCTGTTTGTGATTATCGCCCCCAAAATACAAATCAACAAAAAATTAAAAAATCAGCCTCTCAAAATAAAATCCTTCATCTGGTTCCCAACCCTGATATTTTAAAGTGGGCAGGGGAGCATAAAGAAAATCAGCTCTTAGTGGGATTTGCCGCAGAAACCGAAAACATCATTCAAAATGCTCAAAAAAAACTCATTCAGAAAAATTTAAATATCATCATTGCTAATGAAGTTGGAACAGATCGGGCTGGATTTGAATCAGAATATATTAAATTTTCTCTTCTTGAACACAATGATACAATAATTCCCATCAAACGCTGGCGAAAAAGCAAATTGGCTCAATTTCTTATCCAACTTATTTTAAAGAAATTTCATGCCCATTAAAGACAGAAATATTCGACGCATCCTTTTCGTAGAAAAGGTGCTCATGCCCGTTAAAGGCGCCTTTTTGCTCTTTTCTTTACTGTTTTTCCTTGCTCCTGACCAAGAATTCAAACTCCTCACAAAACACTTTTTTCTTTATCAATCCCTTCTTTATTTTATTGCAAACGCTATCTTCTTTTTTATTTTGAGTTGGGCGCAAGTTAGACAATGGGCTCAAACCATTATTAAAATTTCTGCTTTTCTCCTTTCTATCATTGATAACTTATTTTTAAGTTTTTTGATCCCTTTGACGGGAGGACTTGAAAGCCCTCTTTATTGGATATATTGCGGCTTGATTGTACGCAATGCGATTAATTTTCCAAAAATTCAAGAACAAGGGGCTATTAACCTTATTTTTTGCCTTTTCTATGGAGGAATTGTTTTCTTTACAGAAAGGGAATCTTCTCTCTTTTTTGAAGAAATTTTTTATTTAAGAATTATCGTTCTAATCTTAGTTTCCATCTGTTGCTGGGGAATTTATGCTCTCATTCAACGAAAAGCTTTAGAGCTAGAAGAACAAAGAGAACTTCATTTGCGACAAGAAAAAATTCATGCGATTCGTAGACTTGCAGGCGAAATTGCTCATGGAATCAAAAACCCGCTTAGCATTATCAACAATGCTTCTTATTATCTTGAAAAACACATTTCCAATGATAATGAAGATTTAAGAAAACACGTTGAAATTATTCGAGAAGAAATTTTACGCTCCGATAATATTCTCAATCAAATTATGAACTATTCAAAACTATCAAGCGTCAAACTAACAAAAATAAATATCAATCAAGCTCTAGAAAAAACATTGCAGGAAATACATTTTGACACCTATTTTCCTCAAATGAAAATCGAAAGAAATTTCCAAAAAAAATTGCCTCTTTTCTTTTTTGATGAGGGTCATCTACATCAAATCCTTTCAAATCTTATTCTGAATGCAGCTGAGGCTATCAAAGAAAAAAAGGATAAGCTGGTAGACGGAACTTTAACTTTATCCACCGGATTAAAGGAAAATGGGTATTTGGTTATCTCCATTTCCGATAATGGAATCGGCATAGATTCAAAATCCTTGGATAAGATTTTTAATCCCTTTTTTACAACGAAAGAAAAGGGGACTGGCCTTGGACTTTCTATTGTCAAAAATCTTGTGGAGACCTATGATGGTTCCATTCGAGCACAAAGCGAAAAAGATAAAGGTAGTACCTTTATCATTGAACTTCCAATTTGGGGAATAAACAAAGATTAACCATGAGCTCTATTCTTTTAGTTGATGACGAAAAAAATATGCTCATCTCTCTAAGTGCAATATTGAAAGATGAGGGATATAAAGTTGATTTGGCCTCAAGCGGTGAAGAAGCCATTAAAAAACTTGAACAGAATGATTTTGATCTTGTGGTTTCTGATTTAAAAATGGGGGGGATCTCAGGATTAGACCTCTTAAACAAAGTAAAGTCGCAAGATTTGGCTATCCCCGTCATTCTCATTACAGCCTATGCAACACCAAAATCAGCTGTTGAAGCTATTAAATCCGGCGCTTTCGACTATATTCAAAAACCTTTT
>JAYRIK010000085.1:0-1930 GCA_041906865.1 Candidatus Auribacterota bacterium | reverse complement strand
GAATATCGATTTTTTAGTTATGGAGATGCAATGTTGATGCTTTCGTAAAGCAAGACAACAAATCTATGGAATTTCAACTCATTCAAAAAGATTCTACAACCAAAGCTCGTGCAGGCATTTTAAAGACAGCCCATAGCACGATGGAAACTCCTTGCTTTATGCCTGTAGGAACCCAAGCCACCGTTAAAACACTTTCCCCGGAAGAATTAAATAGTGCTGGGGTGAAAGCCATTCTTTGCAACACTTATCATCTCATGCTACGCCCTGGTGCTGAATTAATCGCAAAAGCAGGGGGGCTTCATGAATTCATGAAATGGAATGGGACAATTCTGACGGACAGTGGAGGCTTTCAAGTCTTTAGCTTATCTCAACTTCGAAAGGTTTCAAAAGAGGGTGTCGAATTTAAATCTCACATTGATGGCACAAAATATTTTTTGACGCCTCAGGAAGCCATGAGAATTCAAGGACTTCTAGGTTCAGATATTGCACTTTGTCTTGATGAATGTCTTTCTTATCCAGCAACTTTTGATTCTACTTGCAATTCAATTGAGCTGACGCTAAAATGGGCGGAAATTTGCAAAGAAGCCCATCAATCTTTATCATCAAAACAAGCTCTCTTTGCAATTGTTCAAGGCAGTGTCTTTAAGGATTTAAGGCTTAAATGCTCAGAGGGTCTTGTTCAAATTGGTTTTGATGGTTATGCATTGGGGGGATTAAGTGTTGGCGAACCCGATCTTGTCATGTATGAAGTTTTAAATGACACAGTCGAAATTCTTCCCTGTACAAAACCTCGTTATCTGATGGGATGTGGGACCCCACAAAATCTTTTAGAATGTGTGGAAAGAGGGATTGATATTTTTGACTGTGTTTTACCGACACGAAATGCAAGAAACGGTACGGTTTTTACAAGAGAAGGAAAATGGAATATCACTAATAGTTGTTTCAAGGAAGATTTTTCTCCCTTGGACGACCAGTGCACATGCTACACATGTAAAAAATTTTCGCGTAGCTATTTAAGACATCTTTTCAATGCTGGAGAAATTTTAGGCTTAAGACTTGCATCACTGCATAATATTGCCTTCTATATAAATTTGATGAAGGAAACAAGAGAATCAATATTGGCAGGAACTTTTTCTGAATTTAAAAGTAATTTTTTGAAAAATTTTTCTCAAAAGGAGATTAATCTATGAACTTTTTACTCGCAATGGCATCACCCGCTGGGCAAGGACAAGGTAGTCCTATGGGAATGCTTTTCCCTTTAATTATCATGATCCCTATTTTTTACTTGCTGGTTTTTCGTCCTCAGCAAAAAAAGCAAAAGCAATTTCAACAAATGCTTTCACAGCTTAAGAAAAACGATAAAGTTGTCACCTCAGCTGGAATTCACGGACTGATTGTGGCGATAAAGGAAAACACACTTTCATTAAAGATTGCAGATAATGTAAAAATTGAAATGGACAGAAGCTCTGTTTCTCGTGTCGTTGGTACAGAGGAGGCCGAATAATTCATGAAGAATTTAAAATGGCGCGTTCCTCTGGTGGTTCTTACGATTGCTTTTTTTATATGGAAACTCTACCCGCCTGAAAAAACAATCAATCTAGGACTTGATCTCCAAGGAGGAATGCACGTCGTTCTTCAAGTCGACATTGACAAAGCCGTAGAATTTGAAACAGACCGGTTAACTGAAGATGCAAAGAGTTTGGTGGAGTCTAAAGACATTGCTCTCACATCTGCTGATCGGGAAGGTCTAGATCAAATTAAATTTGTATTTAAAGATTCAGATGCTCGTTATAAAGCTTCTCAACTTCTGACAAAAGGCATTCCTGAATTACAAATCGTTTCAGAAGAAGAAGCTGTTCTTATCA
Source organism: Candidatus Auribacterota bacterium (assembly GCA_041906865.1). Classification (GTDB taxonomy): domain Bacteria; phylum Auribacterota; class JACPWU01; order JACPWU01; family JACPWU01; genus CAZXEQ01. Next base: position 65 of record JAYRIK010000085.1, on the reverse strand, counting down.
CTTCTCTCAAAGATAAAATCAAAGCAGAGATAAAAACAAGAGCGCACACTCAAGCTGTACAAGTT
>JAYRIK010000084.1:0-12263 GCA_041906865.1 Candidatus Auribacterota bacterium | reverse complement strand
AGACAATCGGTTTACATGGCTTAATTTTGTTTGCCTTGCTATTAACACTTGTTCCATTTTTATGGATGCTTTCAACTTCTCTTAAACCTGAAGAGGGTATTTTTGCGCTTCCTCCTCAAATTATTCCTAAACACATTACCTTTGAATATTACAAAGAGCTTTTTGAAAAAGTTCGCTTTCTAAAGTTTTTTGTAAACAGTGTGTTGGTTTCTGTTTCAATTACGCTTTTAAATCTTTTGCTTAATTCTTTGGCCGGATATGCGTTCTCTAAACATAAATTTCCAGGTCGAGAAAAGATTTTCACGCTTCTTTTATTAACCATGATGGTGCCTGGACAGGTTTGTATGATGCCTGTCTTTTTGATTCTTAAAAGCATGCATCTTTTAAATACTTTTACGGGATTGATTATTCCTGGGGCTACAAGTGTTTTTGGTATTTTTTTGATGCGTCAGTTTATGAAAGGTATTCCCAATGAAATTTTAGAAAGCGCCAGAATGGATGGATGTGGAGAACTGCGTATTCTTTGGAGCATTGTTTTACCTTTATGCCGACCTGCGCTTGCTACGATGACCATTTTTACTTTTATGGGAGCCTGGAATGAGTTTTTGTGGCCTTTGATCATTATGACTAAAGAATCTAAATATACCTTGCCTGTTGCTCTTGCTAATTTAAATGGTCAACATAACACAGAGTGGGGCCTTCTGATGGCAGGTTCTGTGGTTGTAATTGTGCCCATTTTGATTCTCTTTATTCTCATGCAACGCCATTTTGTGAAGGGCATGGTTCTAAGTGGGATTAAGGGGTAATAAGGTTATACTTAAATCCTTATTTAAGCATCTATTTCAATCAGTTGTTGGTCAACAGGCGATTCCGATGTTTCAAATCCTAAAAAGAGTTTTAACTCGTTCAATGTTTGAAACTCTATTCCTTCTCTTATAACCTGCCGTGCACGGTTAAGTTTCTCTTTCTCATGTAGTTTAATGACGATTTCACGACCTTCATCTTGAGCGAGTTCTTCGGGAACTTCTAGAACAAAGTGAGAAATGGTGTGTCCTTTAGTATTAACAGCCGATAAATCACCATGCGTTAAAATCCCATTGTCATAAAAGCGAATACAATGAGGATCATTTTCGGCAGGATAGAAGCGGTAGCCTTTTTCATTGCTTTCAACAGAAAAAACGTGTCTATCTAAAAATTTACTAGGCTTTAGATCTTTGGATGATGGAAGGGACGCAGATGTTGGTGCGGACTCATCCATTAATTCTAGAATGTCTGGGCCTTGAGGTGTTGCTATTACTACTAAACAAAGATATTCTTCTAAAGTTCCATAGTAGGAGAGATATTCATAAATAAAATTTTCATCTTTCACAATGAATCTTAGTAAATCACGAAATGTTTTTCCTTTGAGACTATTTAGGGGTTTGTCCCAGCGGGATTTTCCCCCATTGCGGAGTTCTCGAAGGCATTGATTTACTTGTTTAGCAGAGTATCCTAATACGGGTAAATTTGGATCCTCATATTGATGATTCTCACCAAAATCACTTTTCTGATACCAAGCCAATACAGATAGGGGAATAGAAAAATAAAGTTCTCTTAAATCGATAGTGGGGCTTTCATCCTGCCTTGAGACTTTCAATGCATCTAATTTTTCTACGAAAACCCTACCTTCAGGTTTGGAATGAAATCTTTTGTTGATGGTTGCTTTTAAATTATCAAATTCTTGATCGTCAACGGCTTTCATCATTTCGTTTAAGGGGGCTAAATAAATCGGCTTCCCGGATTGTTGCTGATTGGAAAACGCATAGGATAAAAGAATTTCATTTCTTCCAGGGCGATAGTTTTCATCGCTTCCCGTTAATGGATCTGCAGAGTCAACGCCACGGATATCTTTATATTTTTGTCCATCTGATCCTGATCGAAAGTTGTGAAGAAAAATAGCATTCATGAGACTAGGTAAGCCTTGAAGATTTTTGTCGCTGGCGTCAGCCTCTTCCGATTTATTGATATGAAAGTTTGAAAGAGCGCATTCCATCTTTTGATCTATATTTGCAATCACCTCGCTTATCCATTCACCATGAATTTTTTTTAGTTCTTCTTGAAGAGTGGGATCTTCTCTTATTATGCTTGCAAGTTCTCTCTTGAGGAAAGGAATACCAAGAATAAGCATTCTATCCTGGACTTCACGTAAAAGAGCTGGAAGTTTCTCTTGACCTTGGGGCTCAACAATAACAAGATGAGAAATGATTTCCCATCCGTTGATATCCATCTGGATGCGGAAAGGAGCGTTGGGAATCTCTTGTTGAAGCTTTGCATTCAGTTTTGTTTCTATTTCTTTCAGTTTTGAGGTGGGTAATTTTTCAAAGAGAATGTCATTAGATCTGTTTTCTGAAGAGAATAATTCCACTTCCATTTCAATGCCTCCCGCAACGAAGGTACTCTCATGGTATCCCGCAGGTTTAGGAGCACAAATGCGTTCCAGGATTTTTAGTCGATCTTTAAAAGAAAGAGTGCTTTGCTCTAAGAAATTTCCTACAGTTGTTCCTTTGTGTTTTTCATAGTAAGAAATAGCTTTTTTGTAATATTCCCGTTTTTCTGGATGTCTGCTTAACCTTTCTAGAATCTTGCCGATTCGTAAATATAGTTCAGCCTGTATTTCTTCATGTTCTTCGGTGCCCTGAATATGATTCAAGACTTTTTCTAAAGCTGTATAAACTTCTAACTGAATTTTTAGAAATGATTCATCATAACGTTTGGTTTGATTAAATATTTTATTAATTTGGTCGTAAATGGTTTCTATTTTCTGACTTAGATTGAAATCAAAACGTTTTTCTCTAAGATAAACAGGGAGGTATTTATCAATAATATGGAGTGAGTTTTCAGCGTCTTTTAAATCAATTTCAAGTATGCATTCAACAAAGAGTTTTTCCAATTTATGACTAAGCTCTTCGGGTTCAAAAAGAGTTTCGGTCTGCATTAACTCATCGAGTAAGGTATGAATAGCTACATCCGACAAGGCTCTATCTTTTTTAGGATAAGGAATAACAGGGAATTCGATTTGGCATAGGGCTGATGAGCCTTCGGTTTTCAAAGAAGCAGTTCCTTGCCAGCTCTCTATGATTTTTTGAACCAAAGCAAGTCCCATGCCCCAACGAGGAGGGGCTTTGTCTGTAACTCCGGGGGAGAAAGGGTTACTAGGAATTTCTTTGCCTGGAGGTAGCGGATTTTTGACCTCAATAACGACCATTCTTTCTCCGTTGGCATTTTCTTCTTTCAATTTTAAAGAAACGGAGATTTCTTCAGCTTCTGAGGCTTGCAAAGCATTTTCCAGAATTAATCTCATCACAAATTCTAAAAGTCTTTGATCGCCTAAAAGAACACCGAGCGTAGGATCTATATGCCAGTTGTTTATATTTTTTAGACCTAAAAACGCTTCAAGTACTTGTTTTAAGTCAACAATTTCCCTTATTGTTGTGATAGGTTCTGAGAAGGAAGATCTGTCGGGATTGGGTTGGCCTAAAACAAGCTGAAGATGATTTTGTGAATCATGAATCCCTTCTACTGATGTGCTTAATTCAGCAAGTTTAAATGCATTTCCAAAGTTTCGAAGTGTTGCTACAAGACTTCCTTGTGAGTTGTGGTAAAGCAGTGCAAGTCCTGCTTTAGGTTGACTGCTTGCTGGTGCTGGAGTTTCTGAGTTAGTGGCTGCTTGCCACTGTTGAAAAGATGCGTCTAAAAATCCTTCAAATCTTGTTTGAATTTCCCTATCAAGATTCCAGTATCGACGCGAGTTTTCCCTGCCATAAGAAATTTCATTCTGTTTTGTGTTGTATAGCCGTGCTATCAGGTTATTCGCTGAAAATTTTTGAATAAACTCTTCGCAAGAGTAAATGGCGTAAATTAATCTGTCAAAATCCATCTCCTCTGGAGGTTTTTGAAACTCTTTTAGAATAAATTGAATCGCACTTCGGGTGATTTCAATATCACGTACAATTTCTTTGCAACCTTGCTCTGAAAGAACCAAATGATCAATCAATAATGAAGCTGTATCAAGATCGTTTGAGACGCGCTCAAAATAAAAAAGCATATCGTCTTTATAGCGACGGAATAATTCTGGGATTTTTAGTTTGTCCTCAGGACTAGCACTCCATTGCAAGTTATTTACGTATTTTAAAAATTTATTCAAAAGATCAGCGGTATACTCCTTTTGTAAGAAAGGTAAAAGACTTAGAAGGAGGGTTTCTTTTTCTGGTATGAATAAGGCAATCTTTTTTATAGACGGAATTTCTCCTAGTACATGCAATATTTGAGCAATTGCAGGAATATCTTGTTTTTCAATGGCATCGTTCGCAATTTGTATTAATTCTTCTACACTTATCAGCTTTTGTTTCTTTGTTTTTTTATTCACTTTTAGGATTAGAACAGTCTCGCGAGGTTCGTGAATAGAAAAAGCTACGATGACCTCATCTTGTAAGTGAGCATAACCTAGATAGTTGATGTCAAAGAAAAACCCTAACTGATACGCAGAATTTTTGGTGTTAGTTTCAATTTCTTTGAAGAAATGATCAATAGAGGATTTTGACGCTTTCTCAAAATTAACAGATCCAGAAAAGATCCATTCGGCAACATATTTAAGAGTAAACTGAAGGGCAAAGCTTTTTTTAAAATCAGGGTCATCGAGTACGCTTTTGGGAGCTAAAGATGAACGGGTCGTTACCGATGCATGTGAAACTGATAAGATAAAAAATATCAAAATGGTTAAAATTAGAACTGTTTTTGAATGGAGAAAAGTTTTTTTGCTCATAAGAGTATATTCTCTACATAATTCACTGGCTAAAACTGCATTTAGTATAGCAAATTTTTGAGGAAAAATCAAGGTTAGAACCATTTTTAATATTTTTTTCAGTTTTTTCTTTTCCTTGTTATTCAGTTTGTTTTTTTGTATTCTTTTTCGACATTTCCCCAAGTTTAGAATTAATTTAGATTCAGCTTAAATGTACCTTATTCGGAGGATTATATGCAGTTTGAAGTTGCAGCGGAAGGTTTTAAGAAGGATGGTCATCCTTTTTTTCTTTTATCAGGCGAGATGCACTATTTTAGAGTCAAAAAGAAAGATTGGCCAAAACATTTAGAGAAAATGAAGAAAGCTCAGTTAGATTCTGTAACCACTTACATTGGATGGTCTTTTCATGAAACAAAAGAAGGTCAATTTGATTTAACAGGAAAAACTTCACCCGAACGAGACATTGTTGGATTTATTGATTTATGTGGTCAGATGGGACTCAATCTCAATGTCAAACCCGGTCCGTATATTTTAGCAGAGTATCAAGATCAAGGTATTCCTCGATGGCTGCTGGAAAAGCATCCCGAGATTCAAGTGTGTGGTCCGAATGGCAAGCCTAATATCCCATTTGTTTGTTCCTTTATGCATCCTACTTATCTAGCCTATGCAGCAAAATGGTTTGATCAAATTATTCCTATTTTGCGTGATCGTCAGTCTTCAAAGGGTGGACCTATTTTGATGACACAAATTTGTAATGAAGTAGGACTTCAGCATTGGTTGGCAGGATGTGGCGATTATAATCTTGAAACTTTAAAATATTATTATCAATTTTTGACGCAAAAATATTCTTCGATTCAAAATTTAAATCAACTCTATCAAACTCAAGTCTCAACTTTTGAACAGGTTATTCCACCTTCAGGCAACACTGAAAAACATCCCGACATCGCTCGTTATCGTGATTGGCATGAATTTCACCGTTGGTATTATCGCGTTTATATTCAATACATCATAAGTGATTTGACAAAGAGGGGAATCAATACTCCTTTCTATGAGAATGTGCCAGGATGGGCGTTTGGAAAGGCAAGTGAGTTTCCGACTTGTGTAACCCTTTATTCAGACACAGCAAAGGAATGTCCTGAATTACTTTTAGGGCTAGACCATATTCCTGAAAATGTCGATTTTAGAAATTTTCACGATGCTTCTATTATTACAGAAATAGCGCGTTCAGTTCAGGGCCGCAAAATGCCCATTTTTTCAGCAGAATTTCAAGCGGGTTCGCGTGAGCATTGTGTAAGAACTTATCCTAATGAATTAGGTCTTTTTTACAAGGCAGCTCTGGCTTATGGAACACAAGGGTGGAATTATTACATGTTTAGCCAGGGAAAAAATCCACCAGGAGAAGGCGTATATGGCCCCATGTTTTATTGGGATACGCCTTTGGATGTAAAAGCTAAAGAAACCCCTTTGTACGACACCGTTGTTGAAATGAATCGCTGGATTCGAGCAAATGAGACGAATTTAGTTCCTGCGAAGAAAAAAGCAAATGTAGGTGTTTCTTTTTATAAACCCTATTACGAAACAGAGTTTTTCTATCCACTTTTCATAAAAGATAAATACTTTAGACCTGAAAAAGTAGGTCTTACTTATGATTATAAATGGCTTAGAGAAGCTTTTTATTATGAAGGGCTTTTGAAAGTTTTGAATATGCTCAGTGTGGCTCATGAAATTCCAGATTTGGAAGTTCAGTCGATTGAAGAGCTTCTTCAGTATGAAGTTCTTTGGGTTTTCTGTTTGGAAGTGATGGATGCAAAGACTCAAAGCAAGCTTGTGGATTTTGTGAAACAGGGTGGACGAGCTATTTTTTATCCTGTGCTTCCCAAATTTGATTTACAGGGAAATTCTTGTGAAATTTTGAAAAAGGGTTTAGAAATTGAGGGCGAAAATCTTCTTTTCCCAGTCGAATCCAAGGTCAGTTATTTTAATCAAGAACCTGTAAACGGATTACCTATTTTATGTGAATTTCAACCTAATGGATCAACCCCGATTGCAAAATTTGGTCGAAAGATTTGTGGTTTTGAAAAACAAGTTGGGAAAGGTCGTGCAACAGTGATGGGAACGATTCCTAATTATCAGATTGCAGAGCATATTGATGTGTTTCAACAATTTTTAACAAAAGATGGTATTAAGTCAGAGGTTGTAAGCAGTGATCAGGATATTGTGACTCATTTAAGAAAAGGTCCTCAAGGATCTTTCTTATTTGTGTTAAATTTTCATCCTGTTGAAAAAGATTTTGTTTTAGATTTAAATTTGAATGGGAACTCTTTACGTATTCCTTCTGTGCGCAAACTTTCTATTCCTGGAACCTATGGTGTTATCATGCCGATTGATCAAAAAATCTCGAAGGGGAAAATTGTTTACTCCACTTCCGAGTTCTTAGGTGAATCTAAAGAAGGAACAGGAACAAAATTGATTTTGAAAGGTTCCAAAGAAATTATGGGAGAAATTTTATTGAGTTTAGAAAATGCTCCTCAAAAGGTTTTAATTCAAGGAAAAGAAACTAAATTTGAAAAAACCAAAGACGGAATTTTGGTTAAATACCGTCATCCATCAAAAGAATTTACATTGGAGATTGTATGAAGAAAAATCTTAAGAAAATAGCTCCTAAATCTAAGCAAACTTCTAAAGAAGAAAAGCTTTTTAAAAATGAATATGGGTATTTTACAGCAGACGGCTCAGAGTATGTGATTACACGCCCTGACACCCCCCGCCCTTGGGTTAATGTTATGAGCAATGGGCGCTATGGTATGATTCTTTCTCAAACGGGCGGTGGGTACAGTTGGTATGACAATGCCCAAATCAATCGTATTACCCGATGGGAACAGGATTTAATTAAAGATGAATGGGGAAAGTTTATTTATTTAAGAGATGATGAAAAAGGAACCATTGGATCATTAACATGGAAGCCCACTTGTTCAAATTTTTCATCGTATGAATGCCGACATGGTGTGGGATATACAAGTTTGGAATCCGTATGGGAAGGGATTCGCGGAAAGGTGACTTTTTTTGTTCCTCCTGAAAAATCTTGCGAAGTTTGGATTGTTGAACTTGAAAATACTTCCAAAAAAGATAGAAAGATTTCTCTTTTTACTTATTTTGAATGGTTGCTAGGTCGTTGGCCGGACAGTCACCGTGAGTTTCATCGTTTGTTTATTGAAACCGAATATGATGCAAAGCTTCAAACGCTATTAGCGAAGAAACGCTTTTGGGATATTCCCAATGAAAGAGGGCAACTCTGGAATAATTCTTATTCTTATACGGCTTTTCATGCTTCAAGTAAGAAACCAGCAAGCTTTGAGGCTGATAAGGAAAGTTTTATTGGAATGTATGGAAATATTCAAGAGCCCAAGGCACTTAAAACAGGCCGGTTGAGTGGGAAAGATGGAAAATGGAATGATTCTATTGCAAGTCTTCATCTGAAATTTGCTCTAAAGCCAGGAAAAACAGAAAAATTAGTATTTGTGACAGGTCTTTCAGAGAATCAAGAAGGCGTTTCAAAAACTCTTCAGGAATTTCTCTCTCCAGAAAAAGCCGAAAAGGCTTTAGAAGCCACAAAGCAATCCTGGAAAAAGATGCTTTCTTCTTTTGAAATCAAAACTCCTGATACAGCTATGAATTTTATGACGAACACTTGGCTTCGGTATCAAGCTATTTCAGGTCGTATTTGGGGTCGTACAGGTTATTATCAGGGTGGAGGCGCTTTTGGTTTTAGGGATCAGCTTCAAGATAGTCAGATCTTTTTACCTATAGATTCAACTCGTACGCTTGCTCAGATTAAACTTCATGCAGAACATCAAAATCCAGATGGTACAGCGATTCACTGGTGGCAGAATCTTGCTCCAGAAGCTAGTGGTTCCCATCATTCAGATAATCTATTATGGCTTCCTTTTGTTTTAATTAATTATCTAAAAGAGACGGCAAATTTTTCTTGTCTCTCTCATCAGCTTTTATTTGCTAAGAGTGAAGAGAAGGCGTCTCTTTACGAACATTGCAAGAGAGCTATTTTAAAAGTGATGTCACGCATGAGCCCAAGAGGACTTCCTCTCATTGGGGAAGGCGATTGGAATGATGGGCTAAACGCTTGTGGTCGTGAATGGAAAGGCGAATCTGTTTGGCTTGGACAATTTTTCTTTGGTATTTTGAATGAGTTTTCTCATGTTGCCAAGAATCAAAATGATTCAAGTTTTGTGGATCAAATTGGTAAAGAAGCTGCACGTTTGAAAGGGGTTCTGAATACGGTTGGCTGGGATGGGCAATGGTATTGGGGTGCAACAACCGACAATGGAAAAGTTTTGGGTGGTCAGCAGAGTAAAGAAGCAAAAATTTTCTTAAATACTCAGACATGGGCTTTGATTAATGGTGTTGCGGATACTGATCGTGTAAAAACAGTTAAACAAATGATGGAGAAGCATCTTTTTAAAGAATACGGTCCGCTTCTTTTGTATCCTGCCTATAAAACTCCAGATATTGATGTTGGCTATTTGACCCGCTATCCTGCAGGAATGCGTGAGAATGGGGGTCTTTATACACATGCGGGTGTTTGGGGAATATGGGCTGAATGTGTGGTTAAAGATGCCAAAAAAGCATATGAGACCTACAATAAAATCTCACCTATTTTGAGAGGCAAGGAGCCTAGAAAATATTATGGTGAACCTTATGTTCTTCCAGGAAATGTGGATGGTCCTGAGTCTGAGAATTATGGACGAGGTGGATGGACATGGTATACCGGATCGGCTGCTTGGTATTTTAGAATCACATCTGAATGGTTATTAGGTATACGTCCAGAGTATGATGGTCTTGTGATAGATCCTTGTATTCCCAAAGAATGGGACGGCTTTCAGATGACACGCCAGTTTAGAGGAGCCACTTATCATGTTACGGTTAAAAATCCTAAGCATGTTTCTGGAGGCGTTGCAGAATTAAGAGTTAATGGAGAAAGAATTTCTGGAAATAAAGTAAGAGCTTTTTCAGAAGGGGAGATTTGTAATGTTGAAGTTCTCCTTGGCAATGGAAACTCGAAGAGCTCTACTCAAAGTTTGAAAGAGTCTAAAGAAACGCTTTCTACAGTTTAATTAAGTTCAAAAATGGATTCCTGCTTACCCCCAAGGGGGCTACTTCGATGAAGATTGTGGGAATGACAACTTGAACAAACATTTGTCATTCCCGAGTGTATCTATCGGGAATCCATTTTTATAAATGATGTAAATGATAATGAATAACTTAGTTCATAGCTCTTCATTTTGTTTTCTGATAATCTTTCTTTCATGCCCTATATCAATCACATCTCAACAGCTGTCCCTTGCAACGAAGGTCATTCTTCTTCCATTGATTTTTTGGCTAGGTTTATTACTTCAAAGGAAAATGTGGGGCGCTTTTTAGCAGTTGCCAAAAGATTAGGTATTGAAAAACGTTATACAGTTTTGAATCCCTTTTTTGATGTAGATGGAAGTAAGAAGGAAGCCTTTTATCATTTAGATCGATTTCCTACAACAGAAGAGAGGATGATTCGTTATAAAAAAGAAGCCCTTCCTTTGATTTCTAAGGCGCTCAATCCTCTTTTTTCTAAAGTAAATCCTGGAGAAATTACTCATTTAATCGTCACATCTTGTACTGGTTTTTATGCTCCTGGCTTGGATGTCGATATCATTCAGAAGTTTAATCTTTCAAGAGACGTAGAGAGAACTTTTATTGGTTATATGGGGTGTTATGCGGCTATTTCGGGTTTGAAATTAGCTCAGCATATTGTAGCGTCTCAAAAAGAAGCAAAAGTTCTTATGGTGAATTTGGAACTTTGTACACTTCACTGGCGTAAAGACGATGTTCCATTTGATCAGTTAATTTCTTTTCTTCTTTTTGCAGATGGTTGTGCCGCGAGTGTGATCAGTCAGGAACCAACAGGACTAAAACTTGAAAGTTTTTACTCGTGTGTTCTTCAAGAGAGTTTGAATGCGATGCGTTGGACGATCGGAAATGATGGATTTTTTATGAATTTAGATGCAGCATTGCCCAAACAAATTGTAGGAGGTGTGCGACAACATAAAGAAAAAATTCTTCGAGGACATTCTTTACAAGATTTTGACTTTTGGGCCATTCATCCAGGAGGAAGAAATATTTTAGATTCTATTCGAGATGAATGGGCTCTTGCTCCCGATCAGGTGAAGGGTTCTTATGATGTGATGAGAAATTATGGCAATATGTCTTCTCCCACGATTATGTTTATATTGAGAGAATTCTTAGAAAATAAATCTTCAGGTTTAGGTTGTGGCTTGGCATTTGGACCTGGATTGACCATTGAAAGTTTTCTTTTCAGGAAGGATTAAAATTTGACATTTTTCCCTTTAAGAAGTAAAGAATCTGAATGGATGGACGATGAGAATGTTTCTATAGATGAGGTTAAAGAGAGTCTAAATGATCTTCGCTTTATCAATCGGTATTTAGGTGGAGCAGGTGTTGTTTTGAAGCTCATTAAGAATGCTGTAAAAAAGAAAAATCTTCAAAAATTTTCTATTTTAGATGTTGCAACGGGATCTTCAGATATTCCAAGACAACTAATTGAGTGGGGAAGAAAAGAGAAATTAGATGTATCCATTACAGCTTTAGATAAAAATCTTCAAATGATTAAGATTTCTCAAGAATTTTCAAAATTATATCCAGAAATTTCTTTTGAGGTTAGAGATTTTTTTAAAAATAGTTATTCAGAAAATGCTTTTGATTTTTGTATTTCATCATTGTTTTTGCACCATTTAAGTGATGAAAGGGTTAAACCTTTTTTAAAAGAAATGTTTCGTTTGTGTCGACATGGAGTGATTATCAATGATCTGGTAAGGGGTATCGTGCCCTATGTGTTTTTTAAGTTGATAGGACCTCTTTTGCGTCTTCATCCTATGACTCGCCATGATGGTGCTGTTTCGATTCAACGGGCTTTTACCCTCAAGGAAATAAAGCTAATAGCTCAGGAAGCTGGTTTTCATTCATTCTCTGTCAGGAAACAGTTCCCTTATCGAATGAGTTTGGTGCTTCACAAAGGATAATGCATGTCTAAAGTTTACGATGCTATTGTTGTGGGGGGAGGGCCGGCTGGAAGTACATCGGCCGTATCCTTAAAAAAGAAATTTTCTTCTGTCCTTCTGATTGAAAAATCTTTTTTCCCTCGAGATAAAGTGTGCGGTGAATTCATTAGTCCGGCTGCCTGGAAAGTTTTTAATGATTTAGGTCTTCGTGATGAAATTATGAAGAGTAGTTACTGTCCTATTGATAAGGTTATTCTTCATGCTCCGAAAGGTCATAAAGCTCAAATTCAATTTAAGTTAGATTATGGATTAGGTTTAAGTCGTAAGTCTCTGGATTTAATTTTAATTAATCATATAAAATCTCTTGGTGTTGATGTAGTGGAAGGCTTTTTAATGACACATTATGAGAAGGATGT
>JAYRIK010000083.1:0-4970 GCA_041906865.1 Candidatus Auribacterota bacterium | reverse complement strand
TGCTTCATCCCATTTTTTTTGGTCAATATAGTTTTTACCCCATTCATAAAAAAGGACTTTTTGATTATGAGAAATGAGGGGTTTGAGGATCCCAAGTTTTTCAGCTTTCTGAAAGAGAGACTGGGCTTCAAGCCAATCTTTTCTTTGCATATGGGCATTGGCTTGATTAATCCATGCTGCTGCGAGATTTTGAGTAAACGCACTTTGACTTAAACGTTCTCCTAGTTTAAGAAAAGGGAGTCCTTGTTGATAGATGGCTGCTGCTTTTGCGTATTCATGATTTTCAAAAAATTGATTCCCGCGACAAATATATAGATCTAGAATTAAAGAAGCTAGGTCAGGAAATTGAGGGTCCAATTTATAAGCTTTTTGATAAAAGGGGAGAGCTTTCTCATAATTTTTTTCTCGAATCCATCGAAGCCCACGATTGTAATAGATCACGGCCATCAAAGAAACAGAGTTGACGAAACGCTTTCCTTTCCATTTTTGAATAGAAGGATTGTAAATAAATTCATTGAGCTCGGAAAGATTCGCCAAGAAGCCATTGGGTGTTGTTGTTTGAACTTCAAAATTTCGAGTAGGTGTTTTAAGAATAGAATAAAGATGGGTAGGAACTTCTACGCTGATGGTCGAAAGTCCCAGACGGGCGCAAAGAATATTGAAAAGTAAAGTGGATGAAACACAATTATATCTTCCGGTATTTAAAGTGATTTGAATTTCTGTGGCAGAAGCATCGTAGGTTTTAAAAACATTCTTATGAAGAAAACTTAAAATTAAAAATCCTTTTTGCAGAGGAGACAGATTTTTAATCCGATATTGTAAAACAATGCTGTTGTAAATAGCATCGATCTTAGAAAGATAAAGGGGTAAGACTTGTTGAGAACCCCCGGAAGCGATCAGGACCGATTGTTCAAGGCTAAGGCGATTAAATTGTCCATCCGTGGCATCTTCAAATAAAGCTTCTTCCAAAGAGCCAAAAGGAACATGAAGCCCACAATGAGCAGTGTGTGATAAAGCCAAACACAAGAAAAGAGTTAATAGTCCCACCCATATTTTTGCCCGAGAATAGGAAAGTTCTCGACCTCGCTCGAACAGTAATATTCTTCGAGCGAGTGCAACGAGTCGAGAAGCATTCATTTTTATACCCCTTTGCGACTGTTGGTGATAAATATCCGAGTAAGATTTAGAGTTTACCTCTTATCTTTATTAGAATAAAATGCCCCCCCAATGTCAATTGAGATAGTGAGGTTTAAAGCATGTTAGTTTCCGAAGTAAGTTCTCAAAATATTCTCATCGATTACGAAAGACTTTATCTTTTCGAAAACTGGTTTCAATTTTTTGGAAATGATCATCCTCTTAAAATAGAAATTGGATGTGGGAAAGATGATTCTTTGGTTGAAAGAGCTGTACATGAACCCCAAAGCAATTTTGTGGGAGTTGAGAGTGATGTTGGGATTGCTTATCGACTTGAAAAAAAAGTGAAAAGAAGTAAAGCTACAAATCTTAAAATACTTCTTTTTCAAGCAGAGTATGCTTTAAATCGTTTTTTTGAAGAAGAAACTATTCAAGATTTTTTTATTCAATTCCCAGATCCCTGGCCCAAGAAAAGACATGCCAAGCGCAGAATTTTTCAAAAAGAATTTATCACTCTTTTGCAGTCAAAACTTGTCTCCAAAGGGGGACTTTTTATTGCAACCGATGTGAAAGATATGGCTGATTTGGCAATTCAGGTAATTCAGGAAGTTGGAGGTTTTGAATCACTTGACTGCAATGGGCAAAAACCATTTCCTTTTTTTACACTTTATGAGAAAAAGTTCTTAAAATTAGGTTTGCCTATTTATTATTTAAAATATCAAAAGCAGAGTTAAGTTATAAGGATCAGAGATGAAAGTCCAAATCAAAAATCGTTCTATCCTGGCTGGTGGAGAAGCCATTCCTCTCATCTCGGGAGAAGTGCATTATTGGCGTTTGGATCCTTCGATGTGGAGAAAGATTTTGGAAGAAGTTCGCAAGTTAGGTTTAGAAATGATTTGTACTTATGTGCCGTGGGAATTTCACGAAATTGAACCACGCGTTTATGATTTTACGGGGCAAACAGATCCCCGACGCAATTTGAAAGCTTATTTAGAACTTTTGGAAGAAATGGGTTTTTGGATTCTGATTCGTCCAGGCCCTTATATTTATAGTGAATGGAAAAATTTGGGAATTCCTGATCGAGTTGTTCCATATCATCGAACACATCCTAAGTTGGTGGAAGAAGCTCGACATTATCTCAAGTGCGTTTTTGAAATTCTAAATCCTCATTTGGCTTCTCATGGCGGCCGTATTCTCATGATTCAACCCGATAATGAATTGGATCCTTCATTTTATCAATATGAAGACCAATTAGGATTGACTGGAGAAACCCCAGGAGCCTTTCAGGAATTTTTGAAAGAGAAGTATACAAATATTCGAACTTTGAATCATGTTTGGAAAACACAATACAAAAGATTTGAAGAGACAAAACCTACTTGTGATCTTGTCGGCTATGATAAAGCACAGTGGCCAAGATTCAGGGATTTTAAAAAGTTTATTTATTGGCTTGTTGAAAAAATGGGGCAAGTTTGGTGCGATGAATTTCGTTCTTTAGTAAAAGATATTCCTCTTTATTTCAATATGTATGGTTTTTATGAAATACAACCTTGGAAGGCATTATCTCGACAAGCGGATTTTTCTACTTTGGATCTTTATCCATCTCAGGAATTTGAATTTGAAACAAGCGAACATCGTGATTTTTTAGAAAAAATTCGAGCCTTACGTACCACGAGTCCGATTCCTTTCATTGCGGAGTTTCAATGTGGGACTTGGCATGGTTATCAAAATCGTAGTGGACTTTTAAGTCCTAACCACTATCGAATGAGTGCTGTCTCTGCCTTATTAGCCGGAGCTATTGGCTGGAATTGGTATATGCTTGTCAATCGTGACAATTGGTATTTGTGTCCAATTGATGAAAGAGCTCAAAGGCGTGAAGAACTTTGCTCAGTCTTTCAAGAGCTGGTGCGTGTTTTTAAAGAAATTAGACCGGAAAGCCTTAGTAAAAAAACAAACATCGGTGTGACTTTTTATCCCCTTCATTCTACGACCCGTACTCTTTCTAAAGAAGATTCTGTTTTGAAAAGTCTCTATGAGGCAGATGTAGATTATGAATTTGTCGATGTTGAAGAGGAAATTTCAAAGAAAAAAGTGATTTTTTACTCTGGAGCTTCTTGGCTTCCTGAAAAAGCTCAAAAGAATTTATTAAAATATATTCAAGCAGGGGGACTTTTAGTTTCTTTCCTTCAGTATCCTCACCAAGATGAATCTTTGAATTCTTTGAATCTTTTAGGATTTCAAGAGCCTGATTCTGTTTTAGGCGAGGGAGGTGTTATTTTTTGTGAAAAATTTTTGGAAATGCGGCTTGCTGATCAAATCATCGATATTCGAAGCCCTTTCTTTATTTTTGAGAAAGTTCCAGAAATTGTTATTCAAGCTCAATCAAAAACCCATTCTACTTATGTGGGCCAAGCCAATTTGTTAAAAGATAAAAAATATACAATTGGATATATTCGCAAAATTGGGAAGGGGAGAATCATTCATATTGGGACTTCGCCTACGTGGGCTCTCATGCTTGCTTTAATGAAGTCATTGAAAATCCATCTTTATTCCCATGCTTCTACACCTCAAGTTCAAACAGCCCTCTATCAAAGAGGCCAAGACTTTTATCTCTTTATAGTTAATTCTGGGAAAGAAACTAAGTCAGTCAGCATCGAACTTCATGGAATAAAATCTTTAAAGAAGGCTACAGATCTATTTTCTAAGAAAGAATATTCTATTCGAATATTTCAAGGAGTTTCAACTTTACATGTCCCTTTAGAAAGAAAAAACGGGACAGTTTTTCTTTTAGGCTGATAAATGTTTCATTGGTTATTGAAAGGCAACGAATTTCTTTTCAATTTTGATCCTCTGAAAGAATTTGTTTTACCTGTTTTGAAAAATCTGGAAGCTTATGCTGAATAATATCCCAGATAATTTCTGCATCAATACCAAAGTATTCATGAATAAGAATATCTCTTAATCCAGCAATCTTTCTCCATTCGACTGAAGAATGTTTGATTCGAATCTCTTCTGGAATTTTCTTGGCGGCCTCACCTATGATTTCAAGATTACGTACTACGGCATCTAAAGTTTTAAGATCTTCGGAAAATTGGATAAGTGTCAAGTCTTTTGTGTATAAATAGATACGTGATATAGCTTCAAGAATATCATCAAGATAAATCTTATAATCACGCGGCATCAACAAGTTCCTTAAGGATTTTATTTCGCAATCTAGGCTTGAGAGTATTAGATAAAACAAGATCTACAGGGCGATTAAACAATGACTCTAAGTATAGTTTTAAATCCATATAAGCATCAAAGCTTTTGACATTTAATTCAACAAGAAAATCCAAATCACTGTTAAAGCGTTGCTCATCTCTTGCAAAAGAACCAAACAAAGCCAGGCGCTTTACGCCGAAATTTTTAATTTCAGTCAAATGATTATAAATGATAGCTAAGACTTTTTGTTTATTCATATCAATAAGAATAGCATGAACTTAAATGTTTTTGAATTGCTAAAGCAAAGCATTTAAACGAAGCAAACTGTTTTTATAAGACACTGACATTGATGTGGAATGGGGAGCAATGCTTAAAAAGTAGAAAAACACAGAGCGGTTTTTAAGCCGCTCTGTGTTTTAAAGTTTTTACTGCTTTACCTCTGATGCCTTTTCTTGAACGACTTCAACTTTGCTATCTATCTTCTGAGCATTCAAAACATCTGGCTTGATCTCTTGAAGATTTGAATCTACTTTTAGCTCTTGTGGCCAAGGTCTTGGATCAATGTCATCTGGAAATACAAGAGGACGTGTATAGATAATCCAAGGGAAAAATAAATTATCTGTTGGAGAAGTTCTTGG